>NZ_JBWJPD010000021.1:0-83577 GCF_056393165.1 Stenotrophomonas sp. Steno-C17 | reverse complement strand
ACGGCGTGTCCTGCAAGCCCACACCGCCCCGCCTCCCCCAGGAAGCCAGCCTTTGACGTTGCTTCAGTCGAGCATGGCTCGACTCTACGCGGGTGCAGGGCAGCAGCCCTGCAATAAAAAACCCCACCCTCAGTAACGCGGGCGGCCTTCTTCCAGTACCTGGCGCAGGAACGGCACTGTGATCCGGCGCTTGGCCGCCAGCGACTCGCGGTCCAGCCAGTCCAGCAGGGTAATCAGCCCACCCAGCTCGCGCCCGGTGTGCGACAGCAGCCACTCGATGGCCGCCTCGTCAATCGCCAGCCCCCGCCGCAGCGCGCGCTCGCGCAACACCGCCGCGCGGCCCTCTTCGTCCAGCGGCTGCAACAGCACGCGCACGCACTGGCCCAGGCGCGAACGCAGGTCCGGCAGCAACAACCCCAGCTCGCCCGGTGCCGCCTGCGCGGTGTACAGCACCGTCGCCCCGGCCGCGCGCGCACGGTTGTGGAAATCGAACAGCGCCACCTCGTCCTCGCGGTCGCCGGCCACCGCATCCAGCCCATCCAGCGCGATCAACTCGCGCTGTTCCAGCCCTTCCAGCGCCACCCGCACCCGGCCCGCCACGCTGGCCAACGGCACGTAGGTCGGCAGCCGGCCCGCCTGTTCGGCGGTCGAACACATGGCCAGCGCCTGGTGGGTCTTGCCGGTGCCGGCCGCGCCTTCCAGGTAGACCCAATCGTGGCTGGCGCCCAGCGCTATCGCACGCAGCTGCGCCAGCGCGCCATCCGGCGCGCCGATGAAGGTTTCCAGACGCTGGTCCCGCGGGTAATGCAGGGCCAGCGGAAGTTGCGGCACACCAATCACCTGGGGTCCGGGCCGTTCTCGTAAGGGGTGACGATGATATGGGGCGCATCGACCACGCCATCAAGCACGATGGACGGCTTCTCGCCCGCGTACAGCTCGCTCTGGCGGTAGCGCTGGTGGGCATAGCGCAGCAGCACGTTGCTTACCGCCGCCACCGGCAGTGCCAGCAGCATGCCCAGGAAGCCGAACAGCTGGCCACCGGCCATCACCGCGAAGATCACCGCCACCGGGTGCAGGCCGATCTTGTCGCCGACGATGCGCGGGGTCAGCACGTAGCTTTCCAGCAGCTGGCCCACGGTGAACACCACGCCCACCAGCAGCAACAGCTTCAGGTCGATGCCCTGCGCCTGCACCAGCGCGGCCACCACCGCCATCACGATGCCGGTGGTCGCGCCCAGGTAGGGAATGAAGCTGATCAGACCCGCCACCAGGCCGATCAGCAGGCCCAGCTTCAGCCCGACCAGCGACAGGCCGGCGGCGTAGATCACGCCCAGTGCCACCATCACCAGGAACTGGCCACGGATGAACGCGCCCAGCACGTCGTTGGATTCGCGGGCCAGGTTGCTGATGGTGCCGATGTGGTTGCGCGGAATGACCGAGGCAACGCGCTCGACCAGCTTGTCCCAGTCACGCAGGAAGTAGAACGCCAGGATCGGCAGCAGCGCCAGGTTCACCACCCAGGTCACCACGGTGAAGCCCGAGCGCGAGACGTAGCCCATGAAGGTGGTGGCGAAGCCGCCGGCCTGCTGCCAGTGGCTGCGCACCCACTCGATCAGCCGGTCCGGGTCCATCCACTGCATCACTTCCAGGCCGGTCTTCTGCTCGAACCACGGAATACCCTTCTGCATCAGCCACGCCTGTGCCTGCGGTATGGCCGCGACCAGGGTGGAGATCTGCCGCTCGATCATCGGCACCAGCACCAGCATCAGCCCGGTGATCAGCAGGACCATCGCCACGAACACCAGCACCACGCCGGTGTTGCGCGACAGGCCACGGGCCTCCAGCCGGTCCACCAGCGGGTCGCCCAGCCAGGCCAGCGCCAGGGCCAGCACGAACGGGGTCAGGATGGGCGCCAGCAGCCACACCACCCAACCCACCAGCAGGGCCACGGCCACATACTTCAGCCGCCGCAGGAACTGCGCGATTTCCGCCTCCGGGCTCAGGATCATCGCAGGCGGTACTCGTTGCTGACCGGCGGCGCGACCGGCGCGCCGGTGCTGTCATCCAGCGGGGTGGGCAGCGCCGGCAGCGTGGCCGAAGGCACCAGCACGCCGTTCTCGCCCAGCATGCGGTTGAAGCCGGCCAGGCCGGTGGTCATTTCCAGGTTCAGTTCCAGGTGGTCGGCGGTCGCGCGCAGCGGGGTGACGTTGCGCACCACCGGCACCTCGCGCAGGCCGGCGGCCAGGCGCAGGTAGTCGTCGGTGCTGTTGATGCCGGTCACCACCACGCGGTAGCTGCCGGCCTGGCCGGTGGCCGCACCCGCCTTGGCGTAGCGCTTCACCAGCGCGTCGGCGGCGCCATCGGCACCGGCGGCCATCGCGCGCATGGCGTTGGCGTCCTTGCTGGTCCACTTGTTCAGTTCGCGGCCGTTGTCCACGAACACCCAATCGGCCTGCCAGCCGCCGTTGGCGCGGTACAGCTTGCCGATCAACTGCATGGGCGGGGCGTAGCGCGCCGAAGCGCGGGCCACGGCGGCACTGTCCTGGCGCCAGATGGCCCCCACCAGTGCCTGCTCGGCGGCGCCACCGCTGGGCAGGCCCAGCTTGTAGCCACGCTCGATGGCGCGGTTCAGCAGCGGGCGTGCGGCATTGGCCTGCTGCACGCTGACCAGGCGCGGGCCACTGCCATCGTCCACGGCCATCCAGACCACCGGCTTGGGCCGCGGCTGCGGCCACAGCGGCAGGCCCAGGGCCGACACCAGCGCGTCCACATCGTCTTCGCGGAAACGCGCGACCAACAGGGTGCGGTAGCTGGGGGCGCCGCTGGCGCCGACGCTCTGGTCCTGCTTGTAGTCGTAACTGGCCACATAGTCCTTGGCGTTGCGCAGTGCCTGCGCCACGCCCGGCCGGCTCATCGCGCTGCGGTCGCCGGACAGCTTGCCCAGTACCACGCCCAGGGCACGGGCCAGACCGCCATTGCGGTCGCCCTCGGCCTGGCTGTTGACCGGGACTTCGGCTTCATAGGCACCGCTGGCGGTAGCGACATCGCCTTCGGTTCGCAGGCCGCTCTGGGCCATCGTGGCCACCGGCAGGCTCAGGGCCAGAAGCAGGGGGAGAAACAGGCTGCGGCGCATCAGGACATCCATTGGCTCGACGTATCCGGGGGGAATTGTTGCCCGAATACGGCCTTTGCGCCAATCCGGCCTGTTAAAATCGCCCGTTCAACCCCTGCCAGCGCCGACGCCCGTGACCAACACCCCGTCTTCCGCCCCTTCCCCCCTCACCTACCGTGATGCGGGTGTCGACATCGACGCCGGCAACGAGCTGGTCGAGCGGATCAAGCCCCTGGTCAAGCGCAGCTTCCGTCCGGAAGTGATGGGCGGCCTGGGCGGCTTCGGCGCCCTGTTCGACCTGTCCAACAAGTACCGTGAGCCGGTGCTGGTGTCGGGTACCGACGGCGTGGGCACCAAGCTGAAGCTGGCCCACCAGCTGAACCGCCACGATACGATCGGCATCGATCTGGTGGCCATGTGCGTGAACGACGTGCTGGTGCAGGGCGCCGAACCGCTGTTCTTCCTGGATTACTTCGCCACCGGCAAGCTGGACATCGACACCGCCGCGGCAGTGGTGGGCGGCATTGCCAATGGCTGCACCGAGGCCGGCTGCGCCCTGATCGGCGGCGAGACCGCTGAGATGCCCGACATGTACGCCCCGGGCGAATACGACCTGGCCGGTTTCACCGTGGCTGCGGTGGAAAAGAGCGAACTGAAGGATGGCGCGAGCGTGGCCGCCGGCGACGTGCTGATCGGCATCGCCTCGTCCGGCCCGCACTCCAACGGCTATTCGCTGGTGCGCCGCATCTATGACCGCGCCGGCCAGCCGGCCGACCTGGTGCTGGAAGACGGCGTGAAGCTGGTCGATGCGCTGATGGCGCCGACCCGCCTGTATGTGAAGCCGATCCTGTCGCTGCTGAAGTCGCACGGCGAGTCGATCCACGGCATGGCCCACATCACCGGTGGCGGCCTGACCGAGAACATCATCCGCGTGGTGCCCGAAGGCCTGGGCCTGGACATCCAGGCCTCGTCCTGGACCCTGCCGCCGGTGTTCCAGTGGCTGCAGAAGGAAGGCGCCGTGGTGGACAGCGAAATGTGGCGCACCTTCAACTGCGGCATCGGCTTCGTGCTGATCGTGGCCCCCGACCAGGTCGAGGCGGTATCGGCAGCCGTGCAGGCGCAGGGCCTGCAGCACTGGACCATCGGCCAGGTCACCCCCGCTGCCGGCGCTGAACGCGTCCGCATCGGCTGATCCGGCACCAAGGAGCCCGCATGGACGCACTGCCCCCTTCCGCCCACGACCTGCCGCCGCCGGCGCCTGTTCCCGCCGCGCCGGCACTCACCCCCGAAGACAGCAACCACCTGCGCCTGCTGTCGATCTTCCACTACGTGGTAGCGGGGCTGGCGGCGGTGTTCGCGCTGATCTTCGTCTTCCACATCGTGATGGGCGTGATGATGCTCAACGGCACCCTGCCGATGACCTCCAACGGCCAGCCCACTTCCCCGCATGAAGCGCGCTTCATGGGATGGATGTTCATCGTCATGGGCGGCGGCATTGTCTCGCTCGGGCTGGCGCTGGCGGCCTTGATTGCCTGGGCCGGGCGCTGCCTGCATCACCGCCGCCGCTACCTGCTGTGCCTGGTGGTGGCCGGCGTGTCCTGCCTGTTTACCCCGTTCGGCACGGTGCTGGGCGTGTTCACCCTGATCGTGCTGCTGCGGCCGCAGGTCAAGGCCGCCTTCGAAGCCAACGCCCCCGCCCGCCGCTGAGACCGCCATGGCCGCCGAACCGCCCCCGTTGAATCCGCCGCGTGGCTGGACCGTGTTCCAGATCGATGGCCACCTGCACACGTTGAAGATCCTGTTCTATGTCTACGGCGGCGTGCAGGTGCTGCTCAGCCTGCTGCTCCTGCTGGGCGCGCTGGGCGGCTACGTAAGCGAAAGCCGCAGCACCGACCCGAATGCCTCGCCGGTGCTGCTGGCGGTGATATTCGCCGGCTTCGCCGTCGTCATCGGCGCGTTCGCCGTCCTCAGCCTGCTCGCCGCGCGCGCCCTCGGCCAGCGGCACCGGCGCACCCTGTGCCTGGTTGCCTCCGGCGCGGCCTGCCTGGGCGGCGCGCTGGGCATCGGCCTGGGTGTGTACGCGCTGGTGGTGCTGCTGCGCCCCGATGTGGCCGCGCGTTTTGCCGCCCCCGGTAGCGCCGTCATCGCATGACCGCGCGCATTGCCGTACTTGCCTCGGGCCGGGGCAGCAACCTGCAGGCCATCCTCGATGCAATCGCCGCGGGCCGGCTGGATGCCCAGGTGGTGGCGGTGCTGTCGGACAAGCCCGACGCCGCCGCGCTGCTGAACGTGCCGCCCGCGCAGCGCTGGGCGCGTTCGCCCAAGGACTTCGCCGACCGCGCCGCGTTCGATGCCGCCCTCGGCGACGCCCTGGCCGGTTTCGCGCCGGACTGGGTCGTCTGCGCCGGCTACATGCGCATCCTCGGCGCCGATTTCGTCCAGCGCTTCAGTGGCCGCCTGGTCAACATCCACCCGTCCCTGCTGCCGCTGTACAAGGGCCTGCACACCCACGCCCGCGCGCTGGAGGCCGGCGATGCCGAGGCCGGGGCCAGCGTGCACTTCGTGGTGCCCGAGCTGGATGCCGGCGCGGTGCTGGCCCAGGCACGGGTGCCGATACGGGCTGGCGATGACGCGCAGGCCCTGGCCACGCGGGTGCTGGCGGTGGAACACCCGCTGCTGATCGCGACCCTGCAGCTGCTCTGCCAGGGGCGCCTGGCTGAACGGGAGGGCCAGCCGCACTTCGACGGTCACCCCCTGTTTAGCCCACTGGCCCTAGATTCCGCCGGAAACCTGAACCGGTAACGCCCGTGCACACGCCCTGCTGACTGCGGGGCTGGCATCCTGCCCCCTCCTGCGGTTCCTGCCCGCCATGAAGACCACGCCGTTGTTGCGCAAATTCCTGCTGCTGCCGATTGCTGTGCTCGCCTGCGCGGCCTGGGGACAGGCCACGCCCCCCGATGCGCCTGCCGCCGTGCCGGCCGCGCCGGCCGTGCCGATGCCCCCGGCACTGGCCTGGGAACCGCCGCCGCTGCAACCGTTCAGCGCCACCTACCAGGCCTTCTACAAAGGGAAGGAGGCCGGTGATGCGACCATGCAGGTCACCCACACCGGCGGCACCCAGTGGCGCGTGGACATGCAGGTGGTCGGCCGCCGTGGCTTCGCCAGCGTGCTGGGCCTGAACATCGAACAGAGCACCGTGTTCGAGGAACGCGCCGGCGCCTATGCCCCACTGAGCCAGAGCACGGTGCGCAAGGGCCTGTTCCTGGGCAAGAAGGCGGTGGGCACCTACAACTGGCAGGCCGGTACCGCGCAGTGGAGCGGCGATGTAAAGAAGGACCGCGCCCAGCCCATTCCGCTGCAGGCCGGTGACCAGAGCGCCCTGCTGATCAACCTGGCGATCATGCGCGACGCCCGCCCGGGCGCCACCATGCACTACCGCTACGTCGACATGGGCCGGGTGCGCCAGCATGACTACCAGGCCGCAGCCGAGACCGAGAACGTGGCGGTGGGCGACCTGTCCTACAACGCACTGCGGGTGTTCCGCACCAACGGCGGCAGCAACGAAACCATTCTCTGGATTGCCAACGGTGTCCCCACGCCGGTGCGCATCCTGCAACGCGAAGACGGCGAGGACCGCGTGGACCTGCGCCTGATCGAATACCAAGGAGTATGAGCATGAAGACCCTGACCCGTCCCCTGACCTGGATCGCCGCCGCCGCCCTGTCGGTGGCCAGCCTGCCGGCCATGGCGTTGCAGCCGTTCAAGGCGGACTACCTGGCCAGTTACATGGGCATGCAGGCCAACGGCACCATGACCCTGGCCAACGAAGGTGCCAACAAGTGGCGCTACAGCCTGAACGTGAAGAACCAGCTGGCCGACCTGAGCCAGAGCACGGTATTCGAGGAAGTGCGCGGCCAGCTGCGCCCGCTCAGCAGCCAGGACCGTTCGGCGCTGCTGGTGAAGAAGCGCAACGTGCAGGCCAACTACAACTGGAGCAGCAACCAGGCCACCTGGACCGGCGATATCAAGCCCGACCGCGCCGGTCCCATCGCGCTGAAGGCCGGTGACATGGATGCGCTGCTGATCAACCTGGCCATCGCCCGCGACCTGGCCGCCGGCAAGCCGCTGACCTACCGCATGGTGGACGAGGGCCGCATCAAGAACATGACCTACAAGATCGTGGGCAAGGAAGCGGTGACCGTGGGCGGCAAGAGCTACCAGGCCACCAAGGTCTCGCGCGTGGATGGCAACAAGGAACTGATCGCCTGGATCGTGCCGGAATTCCCGGTGCCGGCGCGCATGCTGCAGAAGGAAAGCGGCCGCGACGCGCTGGACCTGACCATCAAGGCGATGAACTGACCGCCAGGGCCTGGGGTCGGATCCCTTCCCAACGGGAAGGGCTCTGACCCCGGTTGCGTGGATGGGGTCGGAGCCCTTTCCGATGGAAAGGGATCCGACCCCGGGTCCCACACAGAAAAACGCCCGCTTTCGCGGGCGTTTTCTTATTTCTTTTCCTCGGCCGCAGCCGGCTTGAACTCGGTGCGGCAGTCCACGCGGATCTGCTCACCGCTGCTGCGCCAGACGAACGTGCGGCAGTGCCGGTTGCCGTCCTGGCTGTCATTCACCGCCACCGCGTAGAACGACTGGATGATCTCGTCACGGCTCACCGTGCCGTCACCATTCCAGTCCATGTCCTTCTGCTCGATGCCCTTGGTGATGGCCAGGTTGGCGTACCAGGCATAACCCAGCCACGCCAGCGCCAGCAGCACCAGGGCCAGCAGCGCCTTGCGGCGGCGGGTGAATTTCCCGCGCAGGATCATGCGGTCACGCGCCGGATGGTGGCGCCCAGCGAAGACAGCTTCTCTTCGATGTTCTCGTAGCCGCGGTCCAGGTGGTAGATGCGGTCGATGGTGGTATCGCCATCGGCCATCAGACCGGCCAGGATCAGCGAGGCCGACGCACGCAGGTCGGTGGCCATCACCGGTGCACCGCTCAGGCGCTCGGCACCGCGCACGATGGCGGTGTGGCCTTCGATCTGGATGTCCGCGCCCAGGCGCAGCAGTTCGTTGACGTGCATGAAACGGTTCTCGAAGATCGTTTCATTGATCACGCCCACGCCGTCGGCCACGCAGTTCAATGCCATGAACTGGGCCTGCATGTCGGTCGGGAACGCCGGGTACGGCGCGGTGGTCAGGTTCACCGCCTTCGGCCGCTTGCCCTGCATGTCCAGGGTGATCGAATCGTCGGTGGTCTCGATCGTCGCACCGGCTTCCACCAGCTTGGACAGCACCGCATCCATGGTGTTCGGGCGCGCACGGTTCACCGTGACCTTGCCGCCGGTCATCGCTGCGGCCACCAGGAAGGTGCCGGTTTCGATGCGGTCGGGCAGCACTTCGTGGCGGCCACCGGACAGGCGCTCGACGCCTTCGATCACCAGGCGGGCGGTGCCCACGCCTTCGATCTTCGCGCCCAGGGCGATCAGGCAGTGCGCCAGATCGGTCACTTCCGGTTCCATCGCCGCGTTGTCCAGGATGGTGGTGCCTTCAGCCAGCACGGCCGCCATCAGCACGTTCTCGGTGCCGGTGACGCTGACCATGTCGAAGGTGAAGTGGCCCCCCTTCAGGCGCTTGGCGGTGGCCTTGATGAAGCCGTTCTCCACCACGATGTCCGCACCCAGCGCCTGCAGGCCCTTGATGTGCTGGTCCACCGGGCGCGAACCGATCGCGCAGCCACCGGGCAGCGACACTTCGGCAGCGCCGAAGCGGGCCAGCAGCGGGCCCAGCACCAGGATCGAGGCGCGCATGGTCTTGACCAGCTCGTACGGTGCCACGTGCTGGTTCACCGAACGCGGGTCGACCACGATCGCGCTGCCGCGCGACAGCGTGCCCTGGTCGATGGTGACCTTGGCCCCCAGCTCGCCCAGCAGCTTCACCGTGGTGACCACATCGTGCAGGTGCGGCACGTTGGTGATCTCCACCGGCTCATCGGCCAGCAGGGTTGCACAGAGGATGGGGAGGACGGCGTTCTTGGCGCCGGAGATGCTCACTTCACCGTGCAGCGCAGCGCCGCCGGTCACAACGATCTTGGCCATGTATTGGGAATCTTCTGTGGTTCAGCCGGCTTCGGCCGGGGTCACGGTTTTCAGTGCCAGCGCGTGGATCGCGCCGCCCATCAGGTCGCCCAGGGTGGCGTAGACCATCCGGTGGCGGGCCAGCGGCATCTTGCCGGCAAAGGCCTCGCTGACCACGGTCGCTTCGAAGTGCACGCCGTCGTCGCCACGCACGTCGGCGCGGGCGCCGGGCAGGCCGGTTTCGATCAGGTTGCGGATGGTGTCGGCGTCCAACGGGCTTTCCTAATAAAATGAACCCTCATTCTACTTCCGCTGCGTGGCGTCCGCATGGCCGAGTCCCTCCTGCCCCCCCGTTCCGTCGATCCCGCCGCCCTGGTGGCCAGCGGCCAGCGCGTGTTCGAGATCGAACAGCAGGCCCTGCAGGCCGTGGCCGGGCGCCTGGGCGAGGCCTTCCAGCAGGCCTGCCAGGCCATCCTGGGCAGCCGCGGGCGGGTGGTGGCCACCGGCATGGGCAAGTCCGGGCATATCGCCCGCAAGATCGCCGCCACCCTGGCCTCGACCGGCACCCCGGCCTTCTACGTGCACCCCGGTGAAGCCGGCCACGGCGACCTGGGCATGATCACCGAGGACGATGTGGTGCTGGCCCTGTCCTATTCAGGCGAGTCGGACGAGATCCTGATGCTGCTGCCGGTGCTCAAGCGCCAGGGCAACACCCTGATCGCCATGACCGGCCGCGCCCAGTCCAGCCTGGCCAGCGCCGCCGATATCCACCTGGATGTGAGCGTGCCGGCCGAAGCCTGTCCGCTGGCCCTGGCCCCCACCTCCAGCACCACCGCTTCGCTGGTGATGGGCGATGCACTGGCCGTGGCGCTGCTGGACGCGCGTGGCTTCACCGCCGATGACTTCGCCCGCTCGCACCCGGCCGGCAGCCTGGGCCGCCGCCTGCTGCTGCACATCACCGATGTGATGCACAGCGGCGAGGACCTGCCGAAGGTGGACGCCGGCGCCAGCCTGAGCGAGGCCTTGATGGAGATGAGTCGCAAGCGGCTGGGGATGACCGCCGTGGTCGATGCCCAGGGCGTGCTGATCGGTCTGTTCACCGACGGTGACCTGCGCCGTGCGCTGGACAGCGCGCTGGACGTGCGCACCGCCCGCATCGCCGACATCATGACCCGCAGCCCGCGCACCATCGGTGCCGACCAGCTGGCCGTGGAAGCGGCCCGGTTGATGGAAACCCACAAGATCAACGGCCTGATCGTGGTCGATGCACAGGGCCGGGCCGTCGGCGCGCTGAACATTCATGACCTGTTGCGGGCCCGGGTGGTTTAACCAATAGTCCGCAGACCCCATTCAGATACCAACACCGAGTCCGACACCCTGATGCCCTGGTCCCCCCTGCCCGCCTTTCCTGCCCATCTGCTTGCCACCGCGGCCCGCATCCGCCTGGCCTGCTTCGACGTGGACGGTACCCTCACCGACGGTCGGCTGTACTACGACAAGGACGGCAACGAGAGCAAGGCGTACTTCGTGCAGGATGGTCTGGGCCTGAAACTGCTGCAGCAGCACGGTATCCACCCCGTGCTCATCACTGCGCGCAACAGCCAGTCCGCGCTCAAGCGCGGCGCCGACCTGGGCATCGACACCCAGATCGCGGTAGGCGACAAGCTGGCCAGCGTGCAGGCGCTGTGCGCCCAGCATGGCATCGGCCTGGACCAGGTCGCCTTCATGGGCGACGACCTGCCGGACCTGGCCCCGATCGGCGCGGTCGGCCTGGCCGTGGCGCCGGCCAACGCGCATCCGTGGATCGCCGAACGCGCCCACTGGCAGACCCGCAGCGAGGGCGGCCGTGGCGCCGCGCGCGAGCTGTGCGATGTGCTGCTGGCCGCACAGGGCCACGTGGACGCCGTGCTGGCAAGGTTCGGCGCATGAACACCGCGCGCGTGAACTGGCGCACCGTACTGGGTGCCGGCTTGCTGCTGGCGGCCCTGCTGAGCAGCTGGGCGGCCCTGCGCAACCGCGACAAGGGCCCGGTCAGCGAAGGCCAGGACGCCGGCGTGGATTACATCCTGCACGATTTCCAGATCGTGGCACTGGATGACCAGGGCAAGGAATCGACCACCCTGCGTGCGCCCCTGCTGGAACGCCAGCGCGGTGACCAGACCATCAACATCGCCACCCCGCTGTTTGAAATGCCCGATGCCGAAGGCCGGCACTGGACGCTGCGTGCGAAGACCGGCTGGCTCAGCGCCAAGGGCGATGAGATGAAGCTGCGCGGCGACGTGGCCGGCGACAGCCCGGTCGCCCCCGGCGTGGTGCCCACCACCTTCCGCACCGACCACCTGGACGTGTTCCCGAAAGAGAACCGCGCCCGCACCGACGCGCGGGTGACCATGACCCGCCCGGGCATGGAGCAGTCCGGCGTCGGGTTTGAAGTGGATTCGAAGAACAACACGTATCATTTCCTCAGCCAGTCCAAGGGCCGTTACACGCCCAAGCGCTGATTCCGCCGCCGGCCCGCGACGTCTACCCGACAGGCGCAGGGCCAGCAGCACCCACCCGGCCGCCCGGTTTCATCCAGGCGCCTCCCACCGGTAGAACGGACCCCGATGAAGATTCCCTTTGCAGCCGTGCTCGCGCTTGGTCTTCTTGTCCCCAGCGCCGCCTTCGCCAAATCCAGCGACCGCAACGAAGACATGCACATCGATGCCGGTGCGCAGTCCGGTTCGCTGACCGGCGACGGCAAGACCACCCTGTCGCAGGGCGTGGTGATCACCCAGGGCACGCTGGACCTGCGCTCGTCCCAGGCCGAGATCTACATGAAGGACGGCGAAGCGGTACGCGCCGTGTTCACCGGCAAGCAGGCCAAGATGAAGCAGCAGCTGGACGATGGCACCTGGGTGGATGCCGTGGCCGACAACATCGACTACGACGTCAAGAGCGATACCGTCACCCTGACCGGCAACTACAAGGTCACCAGCGCGCGCGGCACCAATGCCGGCCAGCGCATGGTCTACAACATGAAGAGCGGCGAGATGAATTCCGGTGGCGACGGCAGCCGTGTGCGCACGGTCATTCCGCCCAAGAACAAGACGCCGGCCGCGCCGGCCCAGCCGGCCGGGAGCAAGAAGTAATGCTCGTCGCCAAGGGCCTGCGCAAGCGCTACAAGCAGCGCGAAGTGGTCAAGGATTTCGGCTTGACCCTGGACGCCGGTGAAGTGGTGGGCCTGCTCGGCCCCAACGGCGCCGGCAAGACCACCTGCTTCTACATGATCGTGGGCCTGGTCGCCGCCGATGCCGGCAGCATCGTGCTGGACGGCCAGGACATCACCGACGACCCCATGTACACCCGCGCCAAGCAGGGCGTGGGCTACCTGCCGCAGGAACCGTCGGTGTTCCGCAAGCTGACCGTGGCCGACAACCTGCGCCTGGTGCTGGAACTGCGCGACGACCTGGATTCGGCCGGCCGCGAGCGCGAGCTGAACAGCCTGCTGGACGAGCTGCAGCTGGGCCACGTTTCCGAACAGCTGGGCGCCAGCCTGTCCGGTGGCGAGCGCCGCCGCTGCGAGATCGCCCGTGCGCTGGCCGCCAAGCCGCGCCTGATCCTGCTCGACGAACCGTTCGCCGGCGTCGACCCGATCTCGGTCGGTGAAATCCAGCGCATCGTCACCCACCTGAAGCAGCGTGGCATTGGCGTGCTCATCACCGACCACAATGTGCGCGAAACCTTGGGAATCTGCGACCGCGCGTATATCCTCGCAGAGGGCACCGTGCTGGCCCAGGGCTCGCCCGAGGCGATCCTGGACAACGCAGACGTGCGTCGCGTCTACCTTGGAGATTCCTTCAAGCTGTAAGGCGGCCGCCGGGCCCACTCCCCTCCGTTCGGCACAGGCATGAAGACTCGGCTGCAGACATCGTTGGGACAGCACCTGGTGCTGACACCGCAGCTGCAGCAGGCGATCAAGCTGCTGCAGATGTCCAGTACCGAGCTGGAACTGGAAATCGCCCAGGCCGTGGAAAGCAACCCATTGCTGGACTGGGCCGAGGGCGATGATGCGGCCGCAGGCAGCGAGCACGACGGCGGCGCCGACAACGAAGCGCCGCCTGCCGCTGACGCCAGCGATGGCAACGGCGATGACTGGGCTCCGGCCGAACTGGACTGGAGCAGCGGCGGCAGCAGCGGCAGCTTCGATGACGACGAAGACACCGGCAGCGCGGCCGAACGCGTGGCCGAAACCGAGACCCTGGCCGACCACCTGCTGTGGCAGCTGCATCTGTCGCACCTGTCGGTGCGCGACCGCAGCATCGGCGCGGCCCTGATCGATGCGTTGGAGGACGACGGCTACCTGCGTGAATCGCTGGACACCATCGCCGAAACACTGCTGCCGGCCATCCACGCCGACGAAGACGAAATCCTGACCGTGCTGCACCAGATCCAGCGCTTCGATCCGGTGGGCGTGGCCGCACGCACGCTGGGCGAATGCCTGCAGCTGCAGCTGGCCGTGCTGCCGGCCGACACGCCCGGCCAGGCACTGGCCCGACAGATCGCCGCCGGGCCGCTGGAACGGCTGCCGCGCAGCGGCGTGGCCGGCATCGCCCAGGAACTGAAGCAGCCGCTGGTCGAGGTCGAAACCGCGGTGGCCCTGCTGCGCTCGCTGGACCCGCGCCCGGGCACACAGATCGCCCCGCTTTCGCAGGACACCTACGTGGTGCCCGACGTGGTGGTGTGGCGGCAGGGCGGCGTCTGGCGCGCCGCGCTGGCCGCCCACGCCGGTCCCAAGGTGATGATCCATCGCGGCTACGAACAGATGATCCGCCGCTGCGGCGATGCCGATGCCGGCTACCTGCGCAGCCAGCTGCAGGAAGCGCGCTGGCTGTTGAAGGGCCTGCAGGCACGCGGCGAAACCCTGCTGCGCGTGGTGCGCTGCCTGATCCAGCAACAGGCGGGTTTCCTCGAGTTCGGCGAACAGGCGCTGCGCCCCCTGACCCTGCGCGAGATCGCCGGCGAACTGGGCCTGCACGAATCCACGGTGTCGCGCGCGATCGCCCGCAAGCACGTGCGCACGCCACGCGGCACCCTGCCCCTGCGTGCGTTCTTCGCTTCGGGCATCGACACCGACGGCGGTGGCGAGGCGTCCAGCACCGCCATCCAGGCAATGATCCGTCGCCTGATCGATGACGAGAATCCACGCAAGCCGCTTTCTGACGCCAAGCTGGCTGACCTGTTGAAGACGTCGGGAATTCCGGTAGCGCGCCGCACCGTAGCGAAGTATCGTGAGGCCATGAACATCTCCGCCTCGCACGAAAGGGTCAGAATCGCTTGACGCGCCGCCGCGCCCGGCGGAGAGGTTCATTGGCACATCCGAACACAGGAGAAACCCGATGCGCATCGAAACGTTTGGCAAAGATGTCGAAGTCACCCCGGCCCTGCAGTCCTATGTGGAGGACAAGCTGGCCCGGATCGGCAAGCACTTCGACCAGCACTGCGAAGCGCGGGTAACCCTCAAGCTGCAGAAGACCGAACACCACGTCGACGCCAGCCTCAACATTCCCGGCCAGACCCTGCATGCCGAGGCCAGCGGCCAGACCATGTACGCCGCGATCGACCTGCTGGCGGACAAGCTTGACCGCCTGGTGATCAAGCACAAGGAGAAAAAACAGCAGCACGCACCGCTGCCGGTGGGCGACAATGGCGGCTGATCGCCACCGTTGCCCGCAGACATGCCCCTGACTGACCTCCTGGCGGCCGTGCAGACCCAGCTCTGCACGGCCACCGACCGCGACAGCGTCCTGCAGACCGCCGCCGGCCTGCTGGCCTGCCGCCAGGCCAACGCCGAGCAGATCTACCAGAACCTGTGCCAGCGCGAAGCGCTGGGCAGTACCTGCATCGGCGAGGGCATCGCCATTCCGCATGGGCGTGCCCCTGCGCTGGACCGGCCGCGTGGTGCCCTGCTGCGGCTGGCCACCCCCATCGATTTCGGCGGCGACGCCCCGGTGGACCTGGTGTTCGCCATGGCCGTGCCCGCCCACTACACCCACCAGCACCTGATGCTGCTGTCCGAGCTGGCCGAACTGTTCTCCTCACCGGCCATCCGCCAGGCCCTGCGCGACGCCGGCGATGCACGCAGCCTGCGCCAGGCCCTGGACCTTTCCCCTTCGGCGAGCGCCGCATGAACACCAGCATCACCGCCCGTGAACTGTTCGACCAGCAGCGCGAGCGGCTGGGGCTGCGCTGGGTTGCCGGCCAGTCCGGCGAGAAGCGCGAACTGGAGGCCGGCAACACGGTGTCCCGGCGCCCCTCGCTGGCCGGCTATCTCAATGCGATCTACCCGAACAAGGTGCAGATCCTCGGCTCGGAGGAGCTGTCCTGGCTGGACGCGCTGGAATCGCGGCAGCGCTGGGAAACGATCGAAAAGATCATGCATTCGCACCCGCTGGCGCTGGTCATCACCCGCAACCAGCCCTGCCCGGAAGACCTGCGCGCGGCGGCCGACGAATCGGGCACCCCGCTGTGGGTATCGCCCAAGCGCGGCCACGAACTGCTGAACCACCTGTCCTACCACCTGGCGCGCACGCTGGCGCCGCGGGTGATCCTGCACGGCGTGTTCATGGAAATCTATTCGATCGGTGTGCTGATCACCGGCGAAGCGGGATCGGGCAAGAGCGAACTGGCGCTGGAACTGCTCAGCCGCGGGCACCGGCTGGTGGCCGACGATGCCCCCGAATTCACCCAGATCGCCCCGGACGTGCTCGATGGCACCTGCCCGGAACTGCTGCAGGACCTGCTGGAAGTGCGCGGCCTGGGCGTGCTGAACGTGCGCGAGATGTTTGGTGATACGGCGGTAAAGAAGAACAAGTACCTTCGCCTGATCGTGCACCTGACCAAACCGATGACCGAGCCCACGCCGCATGGCTACGAGCGCCTGACCGGCGATTCCGGCACCCGCCATGTACTGGACCTGGACGTGCCGCTGATCACCCTGCCGGTGATGCCCGGCCGCAACCTGTCGGTGCTGACCGAGGCGGCCACCCGGCTGCACATTCTACGTACCAAGGGTATCGACCCGGCGGCGATGTTCATTGCCCGCCACAGCAACCTGCTGGAACGGCGAACACCCTGAGCCCACTGCAAAGAGCCTGTCCATGAGCACCGCCACCCCCACCGCCCCGACCCTGATCATCGTCAGCGGCCTGTCCGGCTCGGGTAAATCCGTCGCCCTGAAGACCTTCGAGGACCAGGACTACTACTGTTCGGACAACCTGCCGATCCGGCTGCTGCCGGATTTCGTGCGCAGCGTGCTGGACAACCATGACGGCGCCGCGCCGCGGCGGCTGGCGGTCGGCATCGACGTGCGCGGCCAGAGCGACCTGAGCCAGCTGTCGGACTGGCGCCAGCAGGCCACCGACGCCGGCGTGCAGGTGAAGGTGCTGTTCTTCGAGGCCAGCGACGAAACCATGCTCAAGCGCTATGCCGACACGCGCCGCCGGCATCCGCTCAGCCAGCTGGGCCTGTCGCTGCCCGAAGCGATCGCCCGCGAGCGCGAACTGGTGGCGCCGCTGCGCCATGAAGCCGATGCCGTGGTCGACACCAGCGCCTTGAACGTGCACCAGCTGCGCCGCCGCATCATCACCGAATTCGCCCTGGGCCATGCCACGCGCCTGTCGCTGCTGTTCGAATCGTTCGCCTACAAGCGCGGCGTGCCGGCCGAGGCCGACTTCGTGTTCGACGCCCGGGTACTGCCCAACCCGCACTGGGACCCGGACCTGCGCGCGCTGAGTGGCCGCGAACCGGGCGTGCGCGATTACCTGGAGGCACAGCCGGACGTGCAGCGCTACCTGGCCCAGCTGATGGACTTCCTGGATACCTGGCTGCCGAAGCTGGGCGACGGCACGCGCAGCTACGTGACCGTGGCGTTCGGCTGTACCGGCGGCAAGCATCGTTCGGTCTACCTGGCCGAGCGCATGGCCCGGCACGCCCGCGAAATGGGCTGGGACGACGTGGCCACCTACCACCGCGAACAGGATTGACGAGGACGGGCCCCTGTACCGTTGGTAGGTGTCGACCTTGGTCGACACGTCGTGCGCTGTTGGTAGGTGTCAACCTTGGTCGACACGTCGTGCGCTGTTGGTAGGTGTCAACCTTGGTCGACACGTCGTGCGCTGTTGGTAGGTGTCGACCTTGGTCGACACGATGGGGTCGGAGCCCTTTTCCCGTGGAAAAGGGATCCGACCCCCGGCAACACTGAATACGGGACACAGTGCCCCTCTGCTGCTGCTATCGCGTGTTCACCCTGACCTGTTAACGTGCAGTAATGACCTGTGGCATTCTCCTCGTAACACACCCTGGAATCGGGACCGCCCTGCTTGATGTGGCGACCCGGCTCCTGCGGCAGCTGCCGCTGAAGACCGAAGCTTTCGAAGTACCGTTCGACGCAGACCTGGATGCCCTTCTTCCGCTCGCCTCGGCTGCCCTGCGCCGGGTCGATGGGGGCGAAGGCGTGCTGATCCTGACCGACCTGTACGGCGCCAGCCCTGCCAACCTTGCCGGGCAGCTGGCCCGGCTGGGAACCCCGGTTCGCCGGGTGTCGGCGCTGAGCCTGCCGATGTTGCTGCGGGTGATGAATTATCCGGAACAGGCACTGGATCAACTGCCCGCCACTGCGGCGGCGGGCACCCGCAATGGAGCGATAGTCGACGATGCTTGAACGAGAACTCACAGTCAGCAACCGCCTGGGCCTGCATGCCCGGGCCACCGCCAAGCTGGTGCAGACCCTGGCGCCCTTCCGCTGCAACGTGACCATGGCCGCCAAGGGCCGTGAGATCAACGCCAAGAGCATCATGGGCGTGATGCTGCTGGCCGCCGGCCAGGGCACGCCGGTCACCATCCGCATCACCGGCGAGGACGAGGCGGCTGCGATGGACGCGGTGGTCGATCTGTTCGAGCGCCGCTTCGACGAGGACAGCTGAGCGTGCCGCGCGCACGTGCCGGGCAACTGCCTTCCGGCCAACGGCCGGTGCAGCTGCTGTCCGGCCACGGCGCCGCGCGCGGTACCGCTCTGGGGCGCGCCCGCGTGCGCCTGCCGCATGCGCTGGAAATCGCCGAACAGCGCGTCGCCCCGCAGCAGGTGCCGGCCGAGCTGGCCCGCCTGCACCGCGCGGTGGAAGCGGCGCGCACCGAGATGCACGACCTGCGCCAGCGTCTGCACGGCGCGCTGAACCAGGAAGTGGGCGAATTCCTGGACCTGCACGCCCTGCTGCTGGATGACCCGGAACTGCTGTTCGGCCTGGACGAACTGATCCGCAGCGGCCCCTACAGCGCCGGCTACGCGCTGCGCCTGCAACGCGACCGCCTGGCCAAGGTCTTCGATGGCATGGACGATGCCTATCTGAAGAGCCGCATGGACGATCTGGACCATGTGATCGGCCGCATCCATGCCTTCCTGCAACCCGACCGCGCGCCGGTGGTGAAGGGCCTGGCCGGGGAAATCCTGGTCTGCGACAACATCGCACCGTCCGAGCTGGCCCAGCTGCAGGCCCAGGGCGTGGTCGGCATCGTCACCGCCGCCGGCAGCGCACTGTCACACAGTGCGATCCTGGCCCGCAGCCTGCACCTGCCGCTGGTCGTGAACGTGCCGCAGGTGCTGGGCCGGGTGGCCGACGGCGATGTGCTGATCATCGACGGCGCAGACGGCAGCATCACCGTGAACCCGCAGGCCGACAACCTGCGCGACTACCGCGTGCGGCTGAAGGAACACGCGCGCGAACAGCGCGAACTGGGCCGCCTGCGCAGCAAGCCCAGCCGCACCCGCGACCAGGTCGATATCGCCCTGCTGGCCAACGCCGAATCGCTGGAAGACGTGACCCAGGCACATGCGCTGGGTGCGCAGGGGCTGGGCCTGTACCGCACCGAATTCCTGTTCCTGCAGCGCAACGAACTGCCCGACGAGGAAGAACAGTTCCAGACCTACCGCGATGCCGCACTGGGCATGAGCGGACGTCCGGTCACCATCCGCACCCTGGACCTGGGCGCGGACAAGGCCGACCGCACCGGCCTGACCCTGAGCAATGAAGACAACCCGGCGCTGGGCCTGCGCGGCGTGCGCCTGTCGCTGGCGCGGCCGAAGGTGTCCGACACGCAGCTGCGCGCGATCCTGCGCGCCTCGGCCTACGGCAAGCTGCGCGTGCTGGTGCCCATGGTCAGCACCCGCGAGGAACTGCTGGCGGTGCGCCGGCGCCTGCTGAAGCTGGCCGAACAGCTGCGCGCCGAAGGCCATGCGGTGGCCGACCATGTGCCGCTGGGCGCGATGATCGAAGTCCCCGCCGCCGCACTGGCACTGGAAAGCTTCATCGACCTGGTGGATTTCCTGTCGATCGGCACCAACGATCTGGTGCAGTACCTGCTGGCTGCCGACCGCAACAACGAAGCGCTGGGCGAGTTGTATTCGCCGCTGCACCCGGCGGTGGTACGCCTGCTGCAGCTGGTGATCGACACCGGCGCGCGCCACCGCATTCCGGTAGCCGTCTGCGGCGAGATCGCCGGTGATGCGCGGATGACCCCGCTGCTGCTGGCCTTGGGCCTGACCGAATTCAGCCTGCACCCCGGCACTCTGCTGGAAGTCCGCCGTGCCGTGCGCGAAAGCGATCTGGCGGCGCTGCGCGCACGCGCACCGAAACTGCTGGCCGCGCGCGACCGCCGCGGCATCGAGCGCTGGCTGGCGCTGGTGGCCGAGACACCCTGACTGCCGCGCTACGCGCTCGCCGGGCGCGGCCCGGCGCTACCACCACAATGCGTCCCCGGTAGCGCCTGGCCATGCCCGGCGGCTATGCGTTGCAACATCGGCTTGCGATAATGACGCGCTGAACACCCCTGTTGCCGCATCCTTGCCTGGATCGCGGCTTTTCTCTTTCCGCGGGAGCTGCGATGGCTGAGGCTGTACGCCACGACAAGACTGCGCGCCAGCTGCGGCTGTTGTCCGATGCACTGGACAGTGGTCGACTGGGCCCGGTGCGCCGCCTGGTCAACACCCTGGCGCCGGCCGAGATCGGCAACCTGCTGGAATCGCTGCCGCCGGGCAAGCGCGAGGTGGTGTGGGGCCTGGTCGACCCGGAAGACGACGGCGAGGTGCTGGTCCACGTCGGTGAGGAAGTGCGCGAGAGCCTGCTCGCGGACATGGACCCGGACGAAATCATCGCCGCGGTCGAAGACCTGGATATCGACGATCTGGCCGACCTGGTCGAGGATCTGCCCGATACGGTCATCGACGAAGTCCTCAAGTCGATGGACCGCGAGAACCGCGAGCGGCTGGAACAGGTGCTGTCCTATCCCGAGGACAGCGCCGGCCGCCTGATGAACCCGGACGTGGTGACCGTGCGCGCCGACGTCAACGTGGACGTGGTGCTGCGTTACCTGCGTCTGCGCGGCGAGCTGCCCGACCACACCGACCATCTGTTCGTGGTCAGCCGCCGCCACCAGTACCTGGGCCGCGTATCGCTGGCCGCACTGGTCACCCACGAAGACACCACGCCGATCAACCGCCTGATCGATGACGAGCAGCCGGCCATCGATGTTGGCGAAAGCGACCAGGAAGTGGCGCGGCAGTTCTCCGACCATGACTGGGTGTCTGCGCCGGTGGTGGACGACAACAACATCCTGCTCGGCCGCATCACCATCGATGACGTGGTGGACATCATCCGTTCGCAGGCCGAGCACCAGGCGCTGGGCGCCGCCGGTCTGGACGAGGAAGAGGATCTGTTCTCGCCGATCAAGCGTGCCGTGCGCGGCCGCGTGGTCTGGCTGGGCATCAACCTGTGCACCGCCTTCCTGGCCGCCAGTGTCATCGGCCAGTTCGAACTGACCCTGCAGAAGGTCGTGGCACTGGCCGTGCTGATGCCGATCGTGGCCGGCGTGGGCGGCAATGCCGCCGTGCAGGTGCTGACGCTGATGGTGCGCGGCATCGCGCTGGGCCAGGTGGGCCAGAGCAACGCCCGCATCCTGCTGTGGAAGGAAGCGCGCGTTGCGTTGATCAACGGCACCCTGATCGGCCTGCTGGTGGGCGTCATCGCCTTCCTGTGGTTCCACAGCCTGCTGTTGTCGCTGGTGATCACCCTGGCGTTGATCATCAACTTCCTGGCCGCCGCCCTGGCCGGGGTGCTGCTGCCGCTGCTGCTCAAGCGCATGAACGTCGACCCGGCCGTGGCCGGTACCGTGGTGGTGACCGCAGTGACCGACGTGATGGGCTTCTTCAGCTTCCTCGGCCTGGCCACCCTCATCCTGCTGCACTGACCGCCACACGGGGTCAGATCCCTGCGCAGCAGGGCTGTGACCCCTTGCCGCGTCCTCCCCGCCTGTCCTTTTTTCCCGGAAGCCCATGGCCACCACGATCGACAACTACTTCCAGCCCGGCTGGCGCGAACAGATGCACACCTGCGCGGCGTGCGAATGGAAAGGCAGCTCGCGCGCGATGGTGATGGAACTGGACGAAGACGCTACCGAGTACGACTGCCCGGTGTGCGAAAACCCGTTGCTGGTGGTGCTGCACCCCGACCTGGCGCAGGTCCAGGCCGCGGCCGCAGCCGGCAATGCCGAAGCACAGGAGCAGCTGGCCATCATCGCCAGCGCCCCGCGCCCGCAGTGATGCGCTGCACGATGCCCGGCGCTGGGCGGCCGATTACCATGAAAACGCTTCCAACCCTCGGGGAAATGTCATGGTCCGTCCGTTCCTGCGCTGGCTGCCGCTGCTGGCCGTACTGATGCTGGCCGGCTGCGCCAGCACGCCCGACAGCGCGCGTGGCCACTTCGAATCCCGCGCGGTGAAGGTGGACGGGCAGACGGCCTACTACCAGGTGTTCATTCCTGCCGAACGCGCACGTGCCGCCGGCCCGCTGCCGGTGGTGCTGTTCCTGCATGGCTCGGGCGAACGCGGCGGCGACGGGGTGAAACCGACCCACGCCGGGCTGGGCCCGCATCTGCGCCGCCACGCGGCCGATTTCCCGGCGCTGGCCGTGTTCCCGCAGGTGCCTGGCGATGAGGAGTGGAGCGGCCACAACAACCGCGTCGCCATCGCTGCGCTGGATGCGACCGTGGCCGAGTTCGGCGCCGATCCGGCGCGCCAGTACCTCACCGGCATGTCGATGGGCGGCTACGGCAGCTGGAACATCGCGCTGAACGACCCGCAGCGCTTCGCCGCGATCGTGCCGGTGTGCGGCGCCGTGCTAGCCCCGCGCGCGGTGCGCCCGACCCTGTTCGTCGAACAGGTCGCGCACGAAGCCGACCCCTACGCGGCCATCGCCCAGCGCCTGCAGCGCACCCCGATCTGGATCTTCCACGGTGCGCTGGACGATGTGGTGCCGCCGGCGGACGACCGCAGACTGCATGCCGCCTTCCAGGCGGCCGGCGCGCGCGACGTGCGCTACACCGAGTACCCCGACGGCAACCACAACGCCTGGGACGCCACCTATGCCGACCCCGCCATGTGGGCCTGGCTGTTCGCGCAGAAGCGCTGACGGCCGCGCCACCGCCTGCTAGGCTGCGCGTTCGGCGCCGATGGCGGCGCACCAGGGGATGGGACGATGAACGCAAGGATGCTGCAGGCGGCGCTGTGTGTGCTGCTGGCGGGTAATGCACAGGCGCAGGAGCAGGCGAAGGACGCGGCGCCGGACTTCCAGCTGGTCACAATGCAGCCGACCCGGGTCGGTGTCGACAGTGGCCTGGGCCACCATCTGCGCGAGGACGTCACCACCGCCACGCGCATCACCCGCAGCGGCGATATGAAGGCGGCCGAGCAGCAACTGCAGGCACCGCTGACATACTGTCGCGCGCAACGCGACACGCCCGGCCGGCGCGCCCTTGCCTTCAGTACACGCCAGCAATACGAGCAGTATCTGGCCGAACACGCTGACGGTACGCCCACCGAATGGTTGGACATCGCCTGTGCATCGGCGCTTCAGCAGTTGGCCTACATCCGGGTGGAACAACGCCGCCCGCAGGACGCCGTGGTGGTGCTGGAGGAAGCCATCGCGCTGGCCCCACTCGATCCGGAGAGCTTCAACGAGATGGGCATCGCCCTGGTGCAGCTGGGCCGCCCGAAGGATGCACTGGGCTTCTATGAGCGCGCACTGGCCCTGATCGATCGCGACAGCGTCTCGGCCAGCAGCCGCCCGGTGGCAATGCGCGGAATCGGCTTCACTCTGATTGAACTGGGAGAACTGAAGAAGGCCCGCGCCATCTTCCAGCGCGTGCTGGAAATCCAGCCGAACGACCCGAAGTCGCTCAATGAGCTGGCCTACATCGACGCCATGGAAGCCCGATAGAAACCAACCGTGCCAGGCACAGCGCCTGGCAGGTGCCAACCTTCGTTGACACGGCCGTTTGGTAGGTGCCAACCTTGGTTGGCACGGCCGTTTGGTAGGTGCCAACCTTGGTTGGCACGGCCGTTTGGTAGGTGCCAACCTTGGTTGGCACGCACTTACCCAAGACAAAGTCATTCCCCGATGTTCACCGCAGGCAGGCCCGCCCATGCTTGCCTCCATGAACAGCCCTCGACTTCTGCTCGGCCGTCATTCCAGCATCGGCCTCCGCTACATCCTCACCACCGTTGTGCATGGCCGCGCCCCGTTGCTTGCCAGCGATGCTGCTGCAGAGCTGGCGATCCGCGAATTCCAGCGCGTCGATCAGGAAGGCTTCACCCGTTCCATTGCCTACGTGGTCATGCCCGACCACATTCATTGGCTGGTCGAACTGCGCGCAGGAACACTTGAAACGGTAATGAAGCGTTTCAAGTCGCGCACGGCACAACAGGTGAATCGATCTTCAGGGCGAATCGGGCGTTTCTGGCAGGGCGGCTATCACGATCACGCGATTCGATCAGATGAATCGCTGTACCGGCATGCGATGTATCTGATGGATAACCCGATCAGGGCGGGGTTGGCGGTACAGGTCGGGCACTATCGACACGCGTGGTGCGAATGGGAGCTGGAATCGCCAGGTGGTTGCGTGGGATCCAGTGGCACTGACGAATAGTGCCAACCAAGGTTGGCACCTACCAGAGCGCTGTGTGTGCCAACCAAGGTTGGCACCTACCAGAGCGCTGTGCGTGCCAACCAAGGTTGGCACCTACCAGGGCGCTGTGCGTGCCAACCAAGGTTGGCACCTACCGGAGCGGTGTGTGCCGACCAACGGTCGGCACACACCAGAACCGCTATCAACCCAGCAGGGTTTCCAGCACGGCCATGCGCACGGCCACGCCGTTGGCGACCTGGCGCAGCACCCACGACTGCGGGCCGTCGGCGACGTCGTCGGTCACTTCCACGCCACGGTTGATCGGGCCCGGGTGCAGCACCGCGGCGTCCTTGCCGGCGCGGGCCAGGCGCGCGGCGTTCAGGCCGTACTGGGCGTGATACTGCTCCAGCGACGGCACCAGGCCTTCTTCCATGCGCTCGCGCTGCAGGCGCAGCATCATCAGCGCATCGGCGCCTTCCAGCATGGCATCGAAGTCATCGCCGACCACGCAGCCCTTCAGGGTCTCATCGTCGGGCAGCAGCGACTGCGGGCCGCACACGCGGATCTCGCCCACGCCCAGCGTGCGCAGCGCATGCAGGTCGGTGCGGGCCACGCGCGAATGCTTCACGTCGCCGACGATCACCACCTTCAGCTTGGAAAAGTCCGGGCCCTTGGCCTGGCGCAGGGTCAGCATGTCCAGCAGGCCCTGGGTCGGGTGCGAGCTGCGGCCGTCGCCGGCATTCACCAGTGCGGTGCCCTCGCCGGCCGCGGCGGCCAGTGCCGCCACCGCACCATCATCGGGGTGGCGTACCACGAAGCCGCGCACGCCCATCGCTTCCAGGTTCTTCAACGTGTCGCAGGCGGTCTCGCCCTTGCGCGTGGAAGAGGTGGAGGCATCGAAGTTCAGCACGTCGGCGCCGAGGCGCTGGGCGGCCAGCTGGAACGAACTGCGGGTGCGGGTGGACGGTTCGAA
The DNA here is from genome assembly GCF_056393165.1 of Stenotrophomonas sp. Steno-C17. NCBI lineage: Bacteria > Pseudomonadati > Pseudomonadota > Gammaproteobacteria > Lysobacterales > Lysobacteraceae > Stenotrophomonas > Stenotrophomonas sp. Steno-C17. Next base: position 58,428 of record NZ_JBWJPD010000021.1, on the reverse strand, counting down.
GAACAGCGTGCACACCGCCGAACCGGCCAGCACCTGCCGCTTGTTGCCGACCCGGCCAACGGCCGCATCGCGTATCTGGCCCGCGCGGTCGAGCAGCTGCACCAGGGTTTCGCGGGGAAGGCCTTCAAGGGTCAACAGGTGGCGCAGGCGGCCGGAGGCATCAAGTTGCTGGGCGGTCATGGCGGGCGTCGTGCAGTCAGGGAATGGGGATGGCGTCGTCGGGGGACGACAGCCAGCGGTCGATGATCACCGCCGCGGCCACGGCATCCAGCGCGGCCGCATCACGGCGGCGCTTGCGCCCTTCGGCGCGCTCGACGGCGAAACGGCGGGCGGCTTCGACCGAGCTGGAACGCTCGTCGATCATCACCACCGGCAGCTTGAAACGTTCCCGCAGCTGGCGGGCGAAGCCCTGCGCGCGCTTGCGGTTGGGTTGGTCCTGGCCTTCCAGGGTGAGCGGATCGCCCACCACCAGGCCGTCCGGCTTCCATTCCTTGATCAGGCGCTCCACGGCGGCCCAGTCGGGGCCGTTGCCGTGCACATCCACCACGGCCACCGCACGGGCATGCGCGGCGAACGCGCTGCCGATGGCAACGCCGATCCGCCGCGAGCCGACATCGAAGCCGAGCACGGTACCGTCGCGACGGATCAGGGCCGGCTCAGACATGGCCGCTGTAGTCGGTCAGGCGGAACAGGTCCACGCCGATGCGCGACGCCGCGCCCTGCCAGCGCTGCTCCAGCGGCAGCTGGAACACCACCTCGGCATCGGCCGGCACGGTCAGCCAGCTGTTTTCGGCCAGCTCGCTTTCCAGCTGGCCCGCCCCCCAGCCGGCGCAGCCCAGGGTGACCAGCGCATTGGCCGGGCCTTCGCCGCGGGCCATGGCTTCCAGGATGTCGCGCGAGGTGGTCAGGAACAGCCCCTTGCCCACCGCCAGGCTGGAATCCCATTCACGGGCATCGTCGTGGATCACGAAGCCGCGTTCAGGGTGCACCGGCCCGCCGTTGAGCACCATGCGCGCCTGCAGTTCGCCGTCGCCGGTGGCAATGTCCATCTGCGCCAGCACCTCGCCCAGCGTGTATTCCGACGGCTGGTTGACCAGCACGCCCATGGCGCCGTTCTCGTCGTGCTGGCAGATCAGGGCGACGGTACGGGCGAAGGTGGCGTCGGTCAGCGACGGCAGCGCGACGAGCAGGTGATCGGCAAGGGAAGTAGGCGTTACAGGCATGGCGGTCATTCTACCTGCTGGGGCCGCACGCGGGCGCGAAGGCATGGGCTAGGATGGCCGCATCCAAGGAGGAAACCCCATGCAACAGGACGCACCACTGGCGTGGCCGACGCGCAGCATGATCGTATTGATCGCCCTGCTGCAGGGTCTGGCGCTGTACGCCGCGCAGGAACTGCACGACACCGCGATTTTCCAGGATCCCGCCTGCCGCTTCGCCTGGTATGCGTGGGTGCTGACCGTGCCCACCGCCGTCGCGCTGACCCTGGTCGACCTGAAGGATCGCCGGCTGTGGCTGCATGCGGCGCTGGCATCGCTGCTGGTGGTGACGCTGGTCGGCTGGGTGGGCTGGACCGTGCGTGGCATGGAAGGGCCCTGGACGTCCGCGCAAAGTGAACCCCTGGCACTGGGGCTGGCGGTGGCGACCTTCGTGCTGCTGCCGTGGTGGCAGTTCCGCATGCAGCACGGTTCCTGGCGCGCCGACCACGCCGCCCTGTTCGACCGTGCCTGGCAGAACGGGCTGGTGCTGCTGCAGGCGGCGGTGTTCACCGGCCTGGGCTGGATGCTGCTGTGGTTGTGGGCCGCCCTGTTCACCCTGGTGCAGGTGACCTTCTTCCAGCTGCTGTTCGCCGAGCACGCCTTCGTGGCGCTGGCCACCGGCACCCTGGCCGGGTTCGGTGTGCTGATCGGGCGCACCCAGCACCGCGCCATCCAGATCACCCGCCAGGTGCTGTTCGCGATCTGCCGCGCGTTGCTGCCCTTGCTGGCGTTCATCGCCGTGCTGTTCGTCGTGTCGCTGCCCTTCACCGGGCTGATGAGCGGCGCGGGCTACCGCTCGCCGGCCAAGGAACTGCTGACCCTGGCCCTGCTGCTGATCTGCCTGGTGAATGCGGTCTACCAGCGCAGCGACAGTGAACCGCCCTACCCGCGCCTGCTGCGGCGCGCGGTGGAAGCCGGCCTGCTGACGCTGCCGATCTACGCCGGACTGGCGTTGTACGCGCTGGCACTGCGGATCGGCCAGTACGGCTGGACCATCGATCGTTTCTGGGCAACGGCCGCTGCACTGATCACCGCCGGCTACGCGCTGGGCTATGCGCTGGCCGTGGTCCGGCCCGGGCAGCGCTGGCTGCAGGGCGTGGAACCGGTGAACCGGGTGATGAGCTGGGCGGTGATCGCCGTGGCCGTACTGGGCAATTCCCCCGTGCTGGACCCGGCGCGCCTGTCCGCGGCCAGTGTGGCCGAGCGGCTGCGCAGCAACCCCGCGCAACTGGTGGTGCGCGATGTCAGCTACCTGCGCGAACACACCGGGCGCCGGGGTGTGGAGGTGCTGCGCAGGCTGCAGCAGGACCCCGCCATCCAGGCCGACCGCCGCGCGTCCAGCATCATTGCCCAGCAACTGAGTGGCAAGAAGATGCAGGGCTATCGCCAGGAGAACCTGGCGGAGGCCGGCGTGTACGATCTGCCGACGCTGAAGGCCCGCATCCACCTGGCCAAGGGCAGCGCATCGCCACCGGACAGCTGGTGGCAGGCGGTGATGGATGACCTGGACAGCACCAAGTGCCTGTCCAGCGATGACGGCTGCATCGCCCTGCAGCGCGATCTGGACGGCGACGGCCAGCCGGACGTACTGCTGTGCCAGATCCGCAAGGCCTGGGGCCCGGAGTGCGATCTGCACACCCTCGACCAGGGGAAATGGCGCAGTGTGGGACAGTTCCGGTTCGGCACCGCCGATGCGCAGGCCACCACCCAGGCGCTGCGCGAAGGTCGCCTGCAGACGCGCGAGAGCCGCTGGCCGGAGTTCCTGCTGGATGACCGGGCGAGCACCCTGGATTACAACAACGACTTCGGTGAAAGGCGCAGCAAATGAGCGGATACTGCCGCATCGCCCCGGGCCATCCGGTGCACGATTACTACCACGCCCATGAATACGGCTTTCCGCAGCGCGAGGAACGCGAACTGTTCGAGCGCCTGGTGCTGGAAATCAACCAGGCCGGCCTGAGCTGGGAAACCATCCTGAAGAAGCGCGAGGGCTTCCGTGCGGCCTACGATGGCTTCGACGTGGACCGCGTGGCAGCCTACGCCGAGCAGGACATCGAACGCCTGCTGTCGGACACCGGCATCATCCGCAACCGGCTGAAAGTGCTGGCCGCGATCCACAACGCGCAGGTGATCCAGCAGCTGCGCGCGCAGCATGGCAGCTTCGTCGCCTGGCTGGATGCGCACCACCCGCGCAGCAAGGCCGACTGGGTGAAGCTGTTCAAGAAGACCTTCCGCTTCACCGGCGGCGAGATCACCGGCGAATTCCTGATGAGCCTGGGCTACCTGCCCGGCGCGCACGCCGAGGATTGCCCGGTGCATGCGCGGCTGTTGAAGCTGTCCCCGCCATGGCTGCAGGCGGCTGGCCGCTGATACGGATCTGCCGGGCATGGCCCGGCGGACGCCCTCGGTGCGATCAGACGCCCATGTACCGACCGGGGCGGTGGTTGAACATCAGCACCAGGCTGAGCACCACCGCGCCGATGGCCGAGTACATCACCTTCGACGGCGACAGTACGAAGAACGCGGCCACCATCAGGCAGGCGTCGAAGGACATCTGCACCTTGCCCGCACTCCAGCCACGGGTGCGCTGCAGGTACACCGCCAAAATGCCGATGCCGCCCAGGCTGGCCCGGTGGCGGATGAAGAACAGGATGCCCAGCCCCGACAGCGCGCCGCCCACCAGCGCCGAATACAGCGGCGCCATGTGCGAGAAATCGGCCCAGCGCGGCAGGATGTCGGTCAGCACGCCACAGGCGGTGACCGCAGCGAAGGTCTTCAGGGTGAATTCCCAGCCCATGCGGCGCACCGCCACCCAGTAGAACGGCAGGTTCACCAGCACGAACACCAGGCCGAAGTTCCAGCCCATGGCGTAGTGCAGCAGGAAGGCCATGCCGGCCATGCCGCCGATCATCAACCCGCCCTTGGCGAAGATGGCCAGGCCCAGCGAGGCCACCAGCATGGCCAGCACCATGCCCTGCACGTCTTCGGCCACGGAATGGCGAAGTGCTTTGTCGTCGGCTGGGGTGCCGGCGCTGTCGGGCGGCGGGGTCAGCGGACCGGCGGTGACCAGGTGGCCGTCAGCGTCGTCGCACGGCGCGGGGCCATGGGAATGCAGGGACATGGGGTGTGGGGTGCTGCAGTGGGGACGCGTATTAGACACGATCCCGATGACAGTTGCAGATGAAATCGATTCAGTTGGGTGGCCGGCGAACGGCGCAGCCCCTCGTGGTTGGTCGGCTGCCGAAAGCAACAGCCGCGCTTGGCCGGGCGGGATGGGGCCGCGGGGGACGCCGTAAACCCTTCCCTGGGGGCTTGGCCGCGGCATCCATGCCGCGGACACCCCCGCGGCCCCACCCCGCCCGGCCTCTGACAGGTTCCGTGTGCCGTCCAGCCACGTGAAAAGAAAAAAGAAAAAGCAGGAGCGGGTCGCTTCGCTCGGGAGCGGGGGTCAGCGCGCGGCTTTGAGATGGTGGGCGACCAGGGCGTTGGCGTGGCCGTGGCCCAGACCGTGCTCGGCCTTCAGGTAGCTGACCAGTTCCATGTGCTTCAGCCCCGGCTGCTTGGCCAGCAGGCCCAGCCAGTGCGCCACCGGCTGGCCGTAGGTTTTTTCGATGGAAGGGAAATACGAGGCCGGGCCTTTCGGTGTGGTGTCAGTGCGCATGTGCAGCTCCTGTTGAACGTCTCTCATTCGACGAACCACAGCCCCACAAATCGACACCCCCACGACCAAGGGGTCGGAGCCCGTTGCGCAGCAACGGGATCCGACCCCGCCTGGCCCGACAGATCGCAGCAAACTGTCGAAGGCGGGGTGGCTCAGGTTGCGGGGGCGTGAGCGCCATGGATGGCGCGACCGAGGCTACATGGACGTACTTGCGCCGTCCCCCGCAACCTGAGCCACCCCGCCTCCCGCACGGAACCCGCTTTTGCCGTTGCTGGCGCTGTTGACGTTGACGTTGATTCGGCAGGTGCCGGGCGCAGCCCGGCCGTATCATCCCCCCATGCCCCGTGAAAACCTCAATGACCTGCAGGCCTTCGTCCACGTCGCCCGCGAGGGCAGCTTCACCCGCGCCGCCGCACAGCTGGGCGTATCCCAGTCGGCCCTGAGCCATGCCATGCGCGGGCTGGAAGCACGCCTGGGCGTGCGCCTGCTGACCCGCACCACCCGCAGCGTGTCCACCACCGAAGCCGGTGCGCGCCTGCTGCAGTCACTGGCCCCGCGACTGGCGGAAATCGAGGAGGAACTGGCCGCGCTGGCCCAGTACCGCGAGCGCCCGGCCGGCACCATCCGCATCAACGCCACCGGCCACGCCGCCGAATACCTGGCCTGGCCACGGCTGGCGCCGCTGCTGCAGCAGCACCCGGACCTGAACGTGGAACTGACCACCGATTACGGCCTGGCCGACATCGTGGCCGAACGCTACGACATCGGCATCCGGCTGGGTGAACGCCTTGCCCGCGACATGGTGGCGGTGCCGATCAGCCCACCGCTGCGCATGCGCGTGGTCGGCGCACCGGCCTACTTCCGCCAGCACGTGGCCCCGGTGCATCCCCACGATCTGGCCGCGCACAACTGCATCACCCTGCGCCTGCCCACCCACGGCGGGCTGATGCCCTGGGATTTCGGCCGCGACGGCGGCGAGCTCAGCGTGCGTGTCGCCGGGCAATGGACCTTCAACACCATGGGCATGACCCGCACCGCGGCCCTGGCCGGCAGCGGCCTGGCCTGGCTGCCCGAAGACCAGGTGCAGGCCATGCTGGACGATGGGCGCCTGCAGTCGACGCTGGACGACTGGTGCCCCACGTTCGACGGCTACTACGCCTATTACCCGTCACGCCGCCACGTCAGCGTCGCCATGCGCACCGTACTGGACGCGTTGCGGGGGCCGATGGCCGCTTGATGCAGGAGACAGGGTGCGAGCCGAGGCCCGCACCCTGCTTCGTTCAGCCTTTGGCCTGCGCCGCGCGCTGCGCGTTGTAGCGCTCGCCGACGATCGCCACTTCGTCCAGCACCTGGGCAATGTGCTGCAGTTCCTGCGGCGACAACTGCAGCGCCGCAGCGGCCAGGTTTTCTTCCAGACGATGCACCTTGGTGGTGCCTGGAATCGGCACGATCCACGGCGCCTGCGCCATCAGCCAGGCCAGCGCCACCTGCGCCGGCGTCGCGCCACGTGCCGCGGCCAGGGTGCTGATGCGGTCCACCAGCGCCTGGTTGGCGCGGCGCGCTTCCACTTCGAAACGCGGCACGGTGTTGCGGAAGTCGTTCTCGGCGAAGGTGGTGTCGGCGGTGATCGCACCGGTCAGGAAACCACGGCCAAGCGGGCTGAACGGCACGAAGCCGATGCCCAGTTCCTGCAGCGTGGGCAGCAGTTCGCGCTCAGGCTCACGCCACCACAGCGAGTACTCGCTCTGCACCGCCGCCACCGGCTGCACCGCATGCGCACGGCGCACGGTGGCCGCGCTGGCTTCGGACAGGCCGAAGTGCAGCACCTTGCCTTCGGCAATCAATTCGCCCACGGTGCCGGCCACGTCCTCGATCGGCACGTTCGGGTCCACGCGGTGCTGGTAGAACAGGTCGATGCGATCGGTGCGCAGGCGCTTCAGGCTGGCTTCGGCCACCGCGCGGATGTTCTCCGGACGGCTGTCCAGGCCGGTATCGGTGCGGGCCTGCTTGAAGCCGAACTTGGTGGCGATCACCAGCTGGTCGCGGTACGGCGCCAGCGCCTGGCCGACCAGTTCTTCGTTGGTGTACGGGCCATACACTTCGGCGGTGTCGAAGAAGGTGACGCCGCGCTCGACCGCCGCGTGCAGCAGGGCGATGCCCTGATCCTGCGCCACCGGCGGGCCGTAGCTGTGGCTCAGGCCCATGCAGCCCAAGCCCAGCGCGGAAACCTTCAAGCCGCTGCGGCCGAGTTCACGTGTCTGCATCGTCGTGTTCCTGAAAGGGGGAGCGACGACGATACGCCCGTCAGGCCGCCGGATGGAACGGCCTGGATGGCAGTCGGTCATGATTGGAATTCATCAATCGGTATCAGAACCGACGGCCGGCCAGCAGCACCCCGAACGCGAGGGCCAGCAGCAGCACGCTGCCGCCGACGATCAGCAGCAGGATATGCCAGCCACCGAAACGGTCCATCTGCTGCATGTCCACCCGTTCGTCCTGGTGGTAGCGGCGCAGCAGGCTGTTGATCGGCAGCAACGGCATGAACGCCAGCACCGAGAGCAGCCCCACCCCGCCGCGTACGTGGCCGACCAGGCACAGCAGGATGTAGAACACCGTCAGCATGCCCGGTGTGAACGCCAGGATGCGCCGCCGGTTCTCGGCCACGGCCTGCAGATCGCGGAAGCAGAAGTAGGCCCAGATCGGCGAAAACAGCGCGCGTGCCCAGGGCCATTGTTCGCCCTCGCTCTCGCGTTTGATCGCCTGCCAGTTCCGCCAGAACCAGTACATCGGGTACACGCCCAGGGTGGACAGGGACAGTGCGACGATCTTCATGGTGGGCGGCGAATAGTAGACCGCCGCGGTGGACGCGGGCCGGCTGGCCGGCGGCATCGGCGCAGCCGCCGGCAGCACCGGCGGGCGCGCAGGCGCAGCCGCCGGCGCACGGTACGGGTCGTGCAGTTCCATATGCAAACCTGTTGTCTGTCGCGCCGGCGCGGTGCCGGCTCCCCCTGTCCCGCGAACGCGGTGACGGCGCGACTATCGCAGAACCCCCCGGTAGAGTCGAGCTTGCTCGACTACCCACCTTGGTAGAGTCGAGCTTGCTCGACTGCCCGCCCTGGTAGAGTCGAGCTTGCTCGACTGCCCGCCCTGGTAGAGTCGAGCTTGCTCGACTGCCCGCCCTGGTAGAGCCGAGCTTGCTCGACTGCCCGCCCTGGTAGAGTCGAGCTTGCTCGACTGCGCGGAAAATCAGTCGAGCAAGCTCGACTCTACGCACGGGCGATCAGCGCACCTCGGAAATCTCCACACCATCCAGACCCTGCGACAGCGTGCGTGCGTCGCCGCCCTGGCTGAGCTTGATGCGCAGGCGCACTTCGTTCTGCGAATCGGCGTAGCGCAGCGCATCCTCGTAACTGATCTCGCCGGCCTGGTACAGCTCGAACAGGCTCTGATCGAAGGTCTTCATGCCCAGCTGGACCGATTCCTTCATCAGTTCCTTCAGCTTGTGGATCTCGCCCTCGCGGATGTAGTCCTGCACCAGCGGCGTGCCCAGCAGGATTTCCATGGCGACCTTGCGCGAACGACCGTCCGGCGACGGCACCAGCTGCTGCGCGACCACGCCCTTCAGGTTCAGCGAAAGATCCATCAGCAACTGGTTGCGGCGGTCTTCCGGGAAGAAGTTGATGATGCGGTCCATCGCCTGGTTGGCGTTGTTGGCGTGCAGCGTGCACAGCACCAGGTGGCCGGTTTCGGCGAAGGCAATGGCGTGGTCCATGCCCTCGCGCGTGCGCACCTCGCCGATCATGATCACGTCCGGCGCCTGGCGCAGGGTGTTCTTCAGGGCCGCTTCCCAGCTGTCGGTATCGATGCCCACTTCGCGCTGGGTGATGATGCAGCCTTCGTGCTTGTGCACGAATTCGATCGGGTCTTCGATGGTGATGATGTGGCCGGTCGAGTTCTGGTTGCGGTAACCGATCATCGCTGCCAGCGAGGTGGATTTACCGGTACCGGTGGCGCCGACGAACAGGATGATGCCGCGCTTGGTCATCGCCAGCGTCTTGATGATCGGCGGCAGGCTCAGTTCTTCCACGGTGGGAATGCGCGTCTCGATGCGACGCAGCACCATGCCCACCTGGTTGCGCTGGTAGAAGCAGCTCACACGGAAGCGCCCCACCCCGGCCAGGCCGATGGCGAAGTTGCATTCGTGGGTCTTTTCGAACTCCTCGCGCTGCGCCGGGGTCATCACGTTCAGCACCAGGTCGCGGCTCTGCTGCGGGGTCAGTGGTGTCTGGGTGATGGGCGAGATCTTGCCGTTCACCTTGATCGCCGGCGGCATGCCCGCGGTGATGAACAGGTCGGAGGCGCGCTGATGCGCCATCAGCTTGAGGAACGAGGTGAAGTCGATGGTGCTGGCGGTGCTGTTCATGGCGGGCTCCCAATGGGCATGTGCCAGAGATCGGTCGATGGCGGAACGTCAGCGCGGCGGCCACGCATGTGCGGGCCGCCGTGCCGAAGCCGTCCTTACTCGAACAGACGCTTGTCCTTGGCGTACTCGCGCGCCTGGTTGCGGGTGATCAGGCTGCGCTTGACCAGGTCCTGCAGATGCTGGTCCAGGGTCATCATGCCGTACTGCTGGCCGGTCTGGATGGCCGAATACATCTGCGCCACCTTGTCCTCGCGGATCAGGTTGCGGATGGCCGGGGTGCCGACCATGATTTCCCACGCAGCGGTACGGCCACCGCCCACCTTCTTCAGCAGCGCCTGCGAAATGACCGCACGCAGCGACTCGGACAGCATCGAGCGCACCATCGGCTTTTCGCCGGCCGGGAACACGTCGATGATTCGGTCGATGGTCTTGGCCGCCGAACTGGTGTGCAGCGTGCCGAACACCAGGTGGCCGGTTTCCGCAGCGGTCAGCGCCAGGCGGATGGTTTCCAGGTCGCGAAGTTCGCCCACCAGGATGATGTCCGGATCTTCACGCAGCGCCGAGCGCAGTGCTTCGTTGAAGCCGTGCGTATCACGGTGCACTTCGCGCTGGTTGATCAGGCACTTCTGCGAGGTGTGCACGAATTCGATCGGATCCTCGACGGTGAGGATGTGGCCGTACTCGTTCTTGTTGATGTGGTCGATCATCGCCGCCAGCGTGGTCGACTTGCCCGAACCGGTCGGGCCGGTCACCAGGATCAGGCCCTGCGGCTGCTGGATCACTTCGCGGAACAGCGGCGGGCAGGCCAGGTCTTCCAGGGTCAGCACTTCCGAGGGAATGGTACGGAACACCGCACCGGCACCACGGTTCTGGTTGAAGGCATTGACACGGAAGCGCGCCAGCGAGGGAATCTCGAAGGAGAAATCCACTTCGAGGAATTCCTCGTAATCGCGGCGCTGCTTGTCGGACATGATGTCGTACACCAGCGCGTGGACCTGCTTGTGGTCCAGGGCGGGAATGTTGATCCGGCGAACATCGCCGTCCACGCGGATCATCGGCGGCAGGCCTGCGGACAGGTGCAGGTCGGACGCTTTGTTCTTTACGGAAAACGCCAACAGTTCGGCGATATCCATGAGCGGCTACTCCCCAATAACGGCTGCGACTGGAAGGATCTTTCCCCGGGCGGCAGTATAGCCTCCTGTCACACCGGAACGCGTTACGTGCCCACTCCCCTGCCCGAAATCCTGAGCAACCTGCACAACGCCGCCGAGGCCGCCGGGCGGCCAGACCCGCGCCTGCTGGCCGTTTCCAAGACCCAGCCGGCACAGGCCGTGGCCGCGCTGGCCGCGCAGGGCCAGCAGGCCTTCGGCGAGAACTACGTGCAGGAAGCCCTGGCCAAGATGCAGGCGCTGCAGGACCTGCGGCTGGAATGGCACCTGATAGGCCATCTGCAGTCGAACAAGGCCGAGGCCGTGGCCGCCCATTTCGACTGGGTGCAGAGCGTGGACCGGGCCAAGCTGGTGACTGCGCTGGCCCGCCACCGCCCAGCCGGCCGCGCGCCGCTGAACGTGCTTATCCAGGTCAACATCGACGATGAAGGCAGCAAGCACGGCTGCACGCCGCAGCAGGTGGATGCGCTGGCCCAGGCCATCGCCGCTGAACCATCGCTGCGCCTGCGTGGCCTGATGGCGATCCCTGCGCCGTGGCCCGAGGCCGCGCGCCGCCGCGAGGCTTTCGTGCGCATGCGCACACTTTTCGAGACACTGGCCGCCGGCCACCCGCACGTGGATACCCTGTCGATGGGCATGAGCGGCGACTACGCCGAAGCCATTGCCGAAGGCACCACCCTGGTGCGCATCGGCACCGCCCTGTTCGGTGCGCGCCCGCGCCCGGCCTGATTCGCAAGGAGAACTGTTCCATGGCAGCGGCATCCATCACCTTCATCGGCGGCGGCAACATGGCGCGCAGCCTGATCGCCGGGCTGATCCGACAGGGCACGGCGCCTGCGCACATTCACGTGGCCGAACCGGTGGCCGAACTTCGGCAGGCGCTGGCCGACGATTTCGGCGTGCAGACCCATGACAACGCCAGCGATGCGGCGGCCCAGGGCGACGTGTGGCTGCTGGCGGTCAAGCCGCAGGTGCTGCGCGGGGTGTGCCAGAGCCTGCAGTCGCTGGCGCAGCAGCAACAGCCGCTGGCTGTCTCGATCGCCGCGGGTATTACCAGTGCGCAGCTGCAGCGCTGGCTGGGCGGCACCCTTCCGGTGGTCCGCGCCATGCCCAACACCCCTGCCCTGCTCGGCGCCGGTGTGACCGGGCTGTATGCCACCGCCGCGGTCAGCGCGCCGCAGCAGGCGCAGGCCGAACAGATCCTGGCCAGCGCCGGGCGCACGGTGTGGATCGAGGATGAAGCCCTGATGGATTCGGTCACCGCCGTCTCCGGCAGTGGCCCGGCCTATGTGTTCCTGCTTGCCGAGGCGATGGAAGCGGCGGGCATCGCCCAGGGCCTGCCAGCCGATGCCGCGCGCACGCTGGTGGTGCAGACCCTGCTGGGCGCGTCGCGCATGCTGGATGAAGCCGGCGAGAGCCCGGCCGAACTGCGGCGCCGGGTCACCTCACCCAACGGCACCACCCAGGCGGCGATCGAAAGCTTCCAGGCCGATGGATTTGAATTGCTGGTCGGCAAGGCGCTGCGCGCCGCACAGCAGCGTGGGCGGGAATTGTCTGCGGCCAACGATTGAGCCGGGTGTGCCGACCAACGGTCGGCACCCACCGATCATCCATCTGGGGTCAGAGCCCTTTGCTGGCGCAAAGGGATTTGACCCCGGGCCCTGATCATCCATTTGGGGTCGGATCCCTTTGCGCCAGCAAAGGGCTCTGACCCCCGGCCCTGATCTACCCCAGCTGCTGCATCACGTACTCCACGAAACACTGCAACCGCGGCCGTGGCCTGCGGTCGGGCAGATAGATCAGGTGCATCGGCCGTGGCTCGGGCAGGTAGTCGCGCAGCACCGGCTTCAACCGGCCCGCGGCGATCTCGGCGGCCAGCAATGCGGTCGGCTGCAGCACCAGGCCCGCGCCGGCCACCGCCGCTTCGCGCAGCGCCAGGCCATCGTTGCTGCTCAACCGCGCTTCCCAGTCCACCTGTTCGCCGTTGGCCAGCTGCCAGCCATGGCCGCCGCGCCAGGCCAGGTGGCTCAGGCAGTCATGTCCGGCCAGATCGGCCGGCGTACGCGGTGTGCCGCGGCGGCGCAGGTAGGCCGGCGCCGCGCACAGGCTCATCGCATACGGCGGCAACGGGCGCGCCACGAGTTCCTGTGAAGGCAGCGGGCCGACCCGGATCGCCGCATCGAAGCCGTCTTCGATCAGGTCCACCCGGCGGTTGCTCAGGTCCAGCTCGATGTTCAGTTCCGGCTGTGCGCGCAGCAGACCGGCCAGCAGGGGCGCCAGTACGCAGCTGCCCCAGGTGGTGGGCGCGCTGATGCGCAGCAGGCCACGCGGCTGCCGCTGCAGGCCGGCCACGTCGGCCTCGGCCTGCAGCACCTGCTCCAGCACCTGGCGGCAAGCGGCCAGATAGGTAACCCCGGCGTCGGTCAACCGCTGGCGGCGCGTGTTCCGCTGCAGCAACGCACTGCCCAGGTGCGCCTCCAGCTGCTGGATGTACTTGCCCACCATCACCGCCGACACCTGCAGGTGCTCGGCGGCTGCAGAAAAACTGCCCCGGTCGGCCACGGCGACGAACGCCTGCATGCAGCGCAACAGATCCATTGCAAACCTCTGGTTAGCAATCAGCAAACGATAATCACCTTACCAAACCATCGGAACGGGGCGCAGACTGGGCACCTCCCCTCTTCGCCCCGGAGTCGCCATGAAGATCCTCCTCGTCGGTGCCAGCGGCACGCTCGGCCAGGCCGTTGCCCGCCACCTGGGCCAGCAGCACCAGATCATCACCGCCGGCCGCAACAGCGGCACCCTGCGCGTGGACCTGACCGATGACCGCAGCGTGGCCGAGCTGTTCGCACAGAGTGGCGCGCTGGATGCGGTGATCTCCACCGCCGGCAAGCTGCACTTCGGCCCGCTGCAGAGCATGACCGCTACGCAGTTCAACAGCGGCCTGCAGGACAAGCTGCTGGGCCAAGTGCGCCTGGCACTGGCCGCGCAGCATCACCTGCAGCCGGGCGGTTCGATCACGCTGACCAGCGGCATCGTCAGCGCGCAGCCGATCCGCGACGGTGCCAACGCCACGGCCGTGAACCAGGCACTGGAAGGCTTCGTGCGTGCCGCTGCACTGGAACTGCTGCCGCGCGGGCTGCGCATCAACGTGGTCAGCCCGAATGTACTGGTGGAATCAATGGAGGCCTACGGGCCCTACTTCCCCGGCTTTGAAGCGGTCACTGCGCAGCGCGCCGCGATGGCCTTCCAGCGCGCGGTGGAAGGCATCCAGAGCGGCGAGACGCTGACCGTCTGGTAGGCGCTGGCAGCAACGGATCAGCCCCAGCGCATGGGGCCATCGCCGCGCTGGCCCAGTACATCGTCGGGGTTGGCCAGCCGGCACCGCTTCAACGACAGGCAACCGCAGCCGATGCAGCCGGTCAGTTCATCGCGCAGCAGTTGCAGCATGTGGATGCGTTCTTCCAGCTCCTGCTGCCAGCGCGCCGACAACCTGGCCCAATCGGCCTTGGTCGGTGCCCGCCCCTGCGGCAGGGTCTCGAACGCGCGCGCTACCGCTTCCAGCGGCATGCCGACCCGCTGCGCCACGCGTATCACGGCCAGCCGGCGCAGCACGTCACGGGCGTAACGACGCTGGTTGCCTGCGGTGCGCAGACTGCTGATCAGCCCCTTGCGCTCGTAGAAGTGCAGCGCCGACACCGCCACGCCACTGCGTCGCGCCACCTCGCCCACCGCCAGTTCCGATTCCGCCATCGCTTGACCTCAACCTTGGTTCAGGTGCGATGCTGGCGCTTCCGCAGCACGAACACAAGCGCTGCACTGCTATCGTCTGCCGATGAACACCCCCTCCCCTGCTGCCGCGGCGCCTGCGCCCGTGGCCGACTCCATTCTTTCGCCTGCCCACCGCGCCACCACCGTCGGCATGGTGGTGCTGGTTGCATTGCTGGCCTTCGAGGCGCTGGCGGTGGCAGCGGCCATGCCCACCGTGGCCGAAGCGCTGGATGGCCTGCGCCTGTACGCACTGGCCTTTGGCGGAACGCTGGCCACCAGCGTGGTCGGCATGACCCTGGCCGGGCGCTGGGCCGACCGCGATGGACCGGCGCGGCCACTGTGGTGGGGCCTGGCCAGCTTCCTGCTGGGCCTGCTGCTGGCGGGCCTGGCCACGCGCATGGGCATGCTGGTGGCGGGGCGGTTGCTGCAGGGGTTGGGCAGCGGCGCCATCTCGGTGGCGCTGTACGTGATGGTGGGCCGCCACTATCCCGAGGCATTGCGGCCGAAGGTATTCGCCGCCTTTTCTGCCGGCTGGGTGGTGCCGTCGCTGGTGGGTCCAGCAATCAGCGGGCTGATCGTGCAGCACCTGGGCTGGCGCTGGGTGTTCCTGCTGGTGCCGTTGCTGGCGATACCGGCCGCACTGATGCTGCGGCCGGCCCTGGCCGGTCCGGCGCGCGTAGCAGCCTCTGCGGGCACGAATGCGGGCGAAGCCGATGACCGCGTGCGCTGGGCCAGCGGCGCGGCACTGGCTGCCCTGTTGCTGTATGTCGGCGGCCAGCAGCACGGCGCGGTGGCGCTGGCCTGCATGGCCGTGGCCGTAGTCGCGCTGCTGTGGTGCGCCCGCCAGCTGCTGCCGGCCGGCACGCTGCACCTGCGCCGTGGCCTGCCCAGCGTGATCGCCCTGCGCGGCGTAGCGGCGGCAGCTTTCTTCGCCTGCGAGGCCTACCTGCCGCTGCTGCTGCAGCGCGAGCGCGGGCTCTCGCCCAGTTGGGCCGGTGCGGTGCTCAGCCTGGGTGCGCTGGGCTGGTTCGCTGGATCGTGGCTGCAGGGCCACCAGCAGCGCGGCTGGTCGCGCCAGCGTCTGCTGCGGGTGGGCACGGTACTGATGAGCGTGGGCATCACCGCCACCCTGGCCGTGCTGTTCAACGTGGTACCGCTGCTGTTGGCGCTGGCAGGCTGGGCCCTGACCGGTTTCGGCATGGGCCTGATCTACGCCAGCCTGTCGGTGCTCACCCTGTCGCTGTCAGCGCCGCAGGAACAGGGCCGCAACAGTTCGGCGCTGCAGTTGAGCGAAGCGCTGTGCGTAGCCACGGCGCTGGCCGTGTCTGGCGCCTTGTTCGCGCTGTTCGTGGAACGCGCGCCGCACACCGGGTATGTGCTGTGCCTGGCAATCACCGTCGGCCTGGCAGTGTTCGCCAGCGTGGTTGCGCGGCGGGTGTAGTCGCTGTGCGGGGTCAGAGCCCTTTCCGCGGGAAAGGGATCTGACCCCGGGGTCGGATCCGTTTTCGCAGAAAACGGCTCCGACCCCACCACTCAAGGTCGAACAACCGGCCCCACGTCATCGATGTCCTGGTGCAGGATGCGCCGCACTTCCAGCACGGCCTGCGGTGTTTCCTGCACGCTGTGGCCGGAAATGATCACCTTCTCCGACAGCGCGCCCGGCAGGTGGGCGCTCCAGTACGGCACCAGCCCATCGTCGGATTGCTGCAACGGCAGTTCCGGTTTGCGCTGGGCAATGATCGAGTGGTACTTCAGGCCTGCCTCGATGGGCAGTTGCGCGGCGGCCTTCACGAACGGATCGCTGGCCTTCAGGTTGTCGATGCTGTTGGGAATCTTCGGCTTGGCGGTGCCATCGACCTGCTGTTCGGCCTGCGCCAGCGCCAGGAACACATCTTCGAACTTGCCCAGGATGGTCAGCGGCAGCCGCACCAGCCGACCGATCAGCCGCCCCACCTTGTTGCCGGCAATATCGGTGCCCTGGTGGGGCGCGGCAATGAAGATCGCGCGCTCGACATTGGGCTGCGCCTTGAAGTGCAGCAGCGGGCCCAGCTTGGCCTGCACCCGCTTCAACCGCTCGCCCTTCAGGTCGTAGCTGGCCAGCAGATCGTCCCACAGCACGTCACCGGAATCGCTGACCAGCAGGCGCCCCAACACGCCGCCCATGCTGTGGCCGATGTACACCATGTCCTTCGATGCCGGCGCGGTGCCCTGCGGATCGAAATGCTTCAGCGTGTCGTTGAACGCCGTTGCGATCTCATAGCGGTTCAGGGCAATGGGCGCATTGGTCGGGTAGTAGACCTGCCACACCTGAAACTGGCTGCGCAGCTCGGGGTCGCCCATGATCTCGTTGGCCAGGTTCACCCAAGCTTCCGGGCTGCTGGCCAGGCCGTGCAGCATGAAGATGATGCGGCGATTGGGGTCCCACGGCTGCATCAGGTAGATGTGCGGCTCGCCGATGCCTTCGCTCAGGCCGAACAGCGTGCGCAGCGACTGCCTGGCAAAACCACTCTGCGCCAGCCACAGACCATAGGCGGCGGTGAAGTTGCCGGCCAGCGGCACGCTCTCACCATGCAGGGTGATGCGCTCGGTGGCTTCCGGCGAGTACGCGTCCAGCTCCACCCGCCGCGTGCGCATCACATCTTCCAGCGAGTCGCCCTGGAAGCGCAGCAGCGCGGTCACGTTGATCGCCGACATCTCGCTGAATTCGGGCACGTCCGCCGCGCGCCCGCGCCGATGCGCCGATGCGTCGGCGGCGCCGTCGGCGCCCTGCACCTGCGGGCCGTCGGCGGCGATCACCGGCGCCACCAGCTTCGGCGGGTCCATCACCATCACCAGTTCGGCACCGAAGCCATCGCGACGGTACGTGCTGCGCAGGCCGACGAAGCTGACCGATCCGGCCGGCACCAGCTGCGCGGGAATGCTCTTCAACTGCAACTGCCCGTAGTTCGAGGCCAGGGTCCAACTGCCGGCCGACAACGGCTGGGTGTAATCCTCGCCGGCCAGCGCCGCGGCGCGGGCACGGGTGAACAGCACCACCGCCGCTTTTTCGGCCGCGTAGTTGTAGTAATCGCGCACCTGGGTCTGGCGATCCTCGAACGCGCGATCCGACGGCGAGCGACCACTGTGGAACAGATAGGCATAGCCGTAGCGCGCCGCCTCCAGCCACGCATCGAGCGCGGCGTCGCTCATCGGCACTTCGCCCTGCACGTGCTTCTTCGGGGTCAGCGCCAGCGCGGCCTTCACCCACAGCTCGGACAAAGTGGACAGCCGCTGCTCGACGTTCAGATCGTCGGTCATCAGCAGCGTGCTGCGGCAGACCAGGAAGTCCTTCTCGCACTGCGATTCATCCAGACCGGCAGCACTCAGGGTCTCGCGCGAGGCCGGGCTCAGCTTACCGGTGTTCAGCACATCCGAACGCTTGTTCACCAGCGAATCGCTGGATGCGACCTGCTTGACCGTCACCATCGCGCAGCCACTGCTGCCCAGCAGCAGGAACATCGCCAGCACAGCCGGCAGCAGACGCCCCGCGCCCATCATCGAACGCAGGCTCATGGCTGCTCATCCGGGCCGGTACCCGGCACGCCCTGGCGGATGACGCGGGAGAAGTTCTGCCCCGGCGCCATCTGCAGCGCGCGCTGGGTGATACGGCCCTTCGCGTGCAGTTCGGCGAAGGGCACGCCCGGGGTCAATGCGCCCACCTGCTGTGCATACTCGGCCAGGTAGCCCGACAGCAGCAGGCGATAGTCCAGCGGCAGACCCGGCGCGATGTGCCGCGCCAGATCGAACACGATGGTGGTGCAGTTGCTGGTGAGCGTGTTGTAGAACGCGGGCTTCGCATCCAGTTTCCGTGCCTCGTCCAGATACGCGGCGAACAGCGTTTTCAGCTGCGCGCGGTCCATGCCATGCAGGCGGTACAGATACACGTCCTCACCGCGCGCATTGGTGCGGGTGCGCAGGATGTCGGTTTCTTCAGACGCCACCAGGGTCATTTCGAAGCGGCGGAAGAAGCCGCCGATGGCCGAAAACGCCTCGCCGCGTTCCTTGCGGATTTCCAGCGAAAACACCAGGTAACGGCCATCGTCGAAACCGAACGACACCAGCGTGTGGGCGATGGCCGGGCCCATCCAGTACGACAGCACCAGATCGGCCGAACGCAGCTGATCCAGATCGTAGCGGCGCTGCACCCAGCGCGCGTCGTAGTCGGTTTCGCTGCGCCAGGTGAAGTCGCGCACGTTGTCCAGCACCACATGGCGGCCGTCGAACGAGGCCACGTGCAGGCGCTGGGCCACGTCGTCGGCCCAGTCGCGGTCCTGGCGCGGGGTCAGCAGCAGCCAGCCCAGCCCGGCCAATCCCAGGCAGGCGGTTACGGTGGCCGTCCAGCGGCGCGGGCTGCGGCCACGCGCCACCCGCCAGGCGGTGAAGCCGGCCAGCGCCAGCCACAGCGCAGCCACGCCTGCCGACAGCCAGCCCGGCCCCGGCAACTGATAGGCCAGCAGGCCGGCCACCCACAGCGCCAGCAGCGCCATGGCACATCCTGTCATCCAACGTCCTGCGGCTCTCACGGGCATCCTGTCGCTTGCGGGGGCGGCCTAGTTAGCCACAAGCGACCTGACCCTGGCATCTACAACGCGTTCAGCAAGTGCATACTGGCGCCCTGACCACAGCGCAGGACGCATGGATGGGCATCACTTCCGTCGCCGGGGTTCCGGTACAGGCACAGCACCGTGCCACCTGCCATTGCGGCACCGTCGAACTGCAACTGGACCTGCCCGAGGGCATCGTCGATCCACGCCGCTGCGACTGTTCCATGTGCCGGCGCCGCGGCGCGATCGTCGCCAGCGTGCCGCAGCAGGGCCTGCGGGTAGTGCGCGGGCACGCCCACCTGCGCCTGTACCAATTCAATACCCACGTGGCCGAACACTATTTCTGCGGCCTGTGCGGTATCTACACCCATCATCGGCGCCGCTCCAACCCCGACCAGTACGGCTACAACGTGGCCTGTCTGGAAGGCATCGATCCGTTTGCACTTGGGCTGATCCCGACAAATGATGGCGTGAACCACCCGGCAGACCGGACGCCCGCGCCGAACCCTCAGTGACGGCTTCGGCGTGTTGGCGGTGCGATCTTCTGCCAGGGCGCCATGCCACTGCGCCCGGCGCGTGCGGGACGTTTCAGCCAGGGCCGGCGCGGCGGCAACGGCAGGTCATCGGCCAACGGCGGTGAAGGCAGTGGGCGGCGGGGCCACAGCTGATCAAGCAACCACATGGCAGGTCTCCGTGGGGGACGGGGACGATCGACTCTAGGCCTGTGCCAGCATGCACCGCGTGAGTCCGCCGCGACATGCCGATGACAGCGGGGCGATTTCACGACGCCCGCCGACGATGGCCGCTACACTCCGCGCAACCGGCCAACGAATGGCCTCTCTGCAAGGATGCAACATGGACGTTCCCGCCCTGCGCCTGCGTGCGCTCTGTCTGTCGGTGCTGCTGGCCACCACGGCCCCCCTGCAGGCCGCCGAGCCCGCGCCCGCCGCCACCGGTCTGGAGCTGCAGGCCGAGCGCCTGCACGCGCTGACCGCGCTGGCTGATGCCGCCTCTGCGGGCAAAGTGCCTGACGACGATACCCTGGTCACCGCCATGATGATGACGATGGACATCGCCGACCCGGCCCTGGTGCCGCCCGGCAGCGCCGGCCTGGATGCCATGCTGGATCTGCTCGCCGCCTGCCGCAATGGCCGCCGGGCCGCCGAGCAGGTGGTGCGCCTGGCCATGGCCACGCCGGACCCGAACGGAACGCTGGGACGGATCTCGGTGGCGATCGATCGCACCGCCATCATGACCACCGCGTGCACCGCGCGGCAGATGGACATGCAGAGCCGCGAAATCCTCAAGCGCGGCCTCAGCAGCAGCGACGCCGTTCAACTGGAGGACATGCGGCAGATGGCCGAGGGTCTGCCGATCAAGATCGGCATGCTGGCGATGGGCGCGACCCTGACCGATCTGAATCCGAAAAGTCGCGCGCGTACCGAAGCCGATGCGCTGCCGATCCTGCGCGAAGCCGGTGCCGCGATGACGCCGTCGATGCGCCAGGCGGTGCTGGATGGCGTCGAAAAGACCCTGAAGGATGCCGACAGCAAGGGCCGCATCGACCGCGCAGCGCGTGCCCGCCTGCAGGCTGCCGTGCAGGACGCCGGTTGCACGGCCAGCTGCCAGTTGCTGAGCGCGCCGCCGCCGGCTACACCCTGACACGATCACGCCTGCGCGCTACGTTCCGGCGGCGCTTCAGACGCTGTCAACGGCCTCTGCCAGCGCCAGTCCACGGCGCCCCAGCAGCACCTGCAGCAGCAGCGCGCACGCTGCGGTCAGCACCGACAGCGTGCGCAGCAGCAGGGCCAGCGCCTGGCCACAGGCGTGTTGCAGTTCGGCCAACGTGGCATGCGGGAACCACGCCTGCGCACTTTCCAGATCACCGCTGGCCAGGTACATCGACGCCGATGCCGTGGCCTCTGGCCAGGCCGCTGGCAGGTGCCGCTCGATCAATGTCGCCAGCAGCGCCGTCACCGCGGCCAGTGCGATGCCTTCGCCGGCCACACGTACCGTGCCGAACATACCGGCCGCCATGCCGGCCCGCTGCACCGGCACCACGCTGACCGACAAGCCGTCCATCAGGCCCCAGGGCAACGCGGCGCCCGTGCCGATCAACAGCAAGGGCGCGATCCATTGCGCAGGCACCGGTGCAGCCGCGTGCCGCGACAGCCACCACAGGCCCTGCGCACACAGCAGCAGGCCCAGCGTGCACAACAGCGGGCTGCCGATGTACTGCGCACAGCGCGCGGCCAGCATCGGCAGCACCAGCAACGGGGCCGACAGCGCCAGCATCTGCAGTCCCACCACGCCCGTGCCCTGCCCGTGCACGCCCAGCAGCTGCAACGGCAACACCACCAGCAGCACCACGTAGCCGAAGCAGGTGGCGACCGGCAGCAGCTGCACGCCGACGAACGCACGCTGCGCGAACAACGACAGATCCAGCAGCGGCGAGGCCTGGCGCCGCTGCAACCCCACGAACAGCCACGCCAGCAGCGCGCAGGTGCCGGACGCCGCCCACACCCGCGCGCCGCCGATGCCCTCTTCGCCCAGCCACAGCAGGGCAAGCGTCAGGCTGGCCAGCATCAGACTGAAGACCGCCATGCCGGCCACATCCAGGCGCGCGCGAGCGCCGTGGCTTTCGCGCAGCAGGCGCGCGCCCAGCAGGCAGGCCAGCAGGGCCAGCACGCCGCTGCTGGCAAACACGCTGCGCCATCCCGCCCATTGCAGCAGCACACCGGCCAGCAGCGGCCCCAGTGCCAGGCCTGCACCGAAGGTCGTGCCCAGCACGGCGAACGCGCGTGCACGGCCGGGCCCCTGCCACGCGTCGGCCAATGCGGCCGTCCCCGCCGCCAGTGCTGCCGCCGCTGCCACGCCCTGCAGGCCACGCGCCACATCCAGCCACAGCAGATCGGGGGCCAGGCAGACGCAGGCGGTGGCCGCGGCGAACGCGGCGGTTCCGGCCAGGAACACGCGGCGGCGACCGAGCCGGTCCGCCAGCGCGCCGGCGGCCAGCAGCAGGCCACCAAAGGTCAGCATGAACGCATTGGTCACCCACGCCAGTGCCAGCGGCGAATCGCCGGGACCTGACTGCAGCGACGGCACCACCACCGCGCCTGCGGAAAAGGCCAGTGGCAGCGCGAGTGCCGCCAGGCACACGGCCAGCAGCGCGCCGCGTCCGGCAGCGGCGGGAAATTCCTGGGTGGAACGTGGGGCCATGCGGTCCTCCTTTCACGAAGGGCCGTGATGATGGGCATGCGCCGCCCCGGGAAAAACACACGGCAGGGACGTTGATTGCGGCCATCTGTTCCGTAATCATTCCCGCATGGATTCGATTTCCGCCCTGCTCGCCTTTGTCCGCACCGCCGAAGCCGGCAGCATCGTCGGTGCCGCACGCGCGCTGGGCCTGACCGCCTCGGCGGTAGGCAAACGCCTTGCCCGGCTGGAACAGGACCTGGGCGCGCGCCTGTTCCATCGCACCACCCGCCGCCTGCACCTGACCGAGGAAGGAGAGCTGCTGCTGCAGCGCTGCCGACGCGCACTGGATGAACTGTCCGAGGCGCAGGCCGATCTGGCCCAGCGCCAGCACGCACCACGTGGCCTGCTGCGTATCGGCCTGCCGACCATCGGCTACCGCTTCCTGTTGCCGGTGCTGCCCGGCTTCCAGCAACGCTACCCGCAGGTGCAGCTGGAACTGGAGTTCAACGACCGGCTGGTGGACGTGGTCAACGAGGGTCTGGATGCGGTGATCCGCAGCGGTGATCTGGCCGATTCCAGCCTGACGGCACGGCAGCTGGGCACGTTCCGCTTCATCGTCTGCGCAGCACCGCCCTTGCTGCGGGCGCATGGCTCGCCGCAGCGACAGGCGGACCTGCGGCACCTGCCTGCGGTACGTTTCCGCGTTCCCACCAGCGGTAAGCTGCAGCCGTGGACGCTACCGGGCCATAGCGGCGATGCCGCTGCCGACATGGCCACCGGCATGACCTGCAACAACATGGAGGCCGTGCTGGCAGCCGCCATCGGCGGCATGGGCGCGGCCTGGATGCCCGACTTCCTGGCCGCCGACGCGCTGGCCGCTGGCCGCCTGCAGGACGTGCTGCCGGCCGTGCCCCATCAACAGGGGCAGTTCTCGTTGCTGTGGCCAGGCAACCGGCAACCGAGTGCGCGCCTGCGGGTGTTCATTGATTACCTGGTCGAACACCTGTTCTGCGCTCGCTAGACTGTGCGGCCGTAGCGGAAACACGTGGGCGCATGGCAATCAAATACCCGGACGTACTGAAACTTCTTGCCGCGGACAAGCTGGTCGAAGCGATCGACAGCGACGTCAAGCGCTGCGCGCACTGGGCACGGCTGGGGCCGCAAGCGGCTGAGCGCGCGCAAGCGCAGATCGGTGCCGAGGTGATCGACACCCTCCTGCTGCGCTGGAACTGCATCCTGCACGCCGCCCCTGCCGAGGTTGCGCCGCTGTACATGCACAAGACTGTGCTTGCACTGGCCCTGTGCCTGCACCGGCAGGGCTTTGCCAACGCGCGGCTGACCGCTGATGCGATCACCGCCATCGCAGCCCTGAATGCCGCCGTGGCGTTGAACGACACCTTCCATCGCCGCAGCGCGGAGATCGAAGCGTTGCTGCGCAGTGCACCGCTGATGCCGACCCGGCGCCCTTCCGTGCCGAAGGCGAACACCGCCTGGCGCGCCGGCGATGTGGTCGGCATGCAGGTGGCCGGGCGTCATCACGCCTTCCACGTGCTGGAGGTCAGCCAGGATGCGCCGATCGTGGAGTTCTATGACATCGCGCAGGACACGCCGCTGGCGTGGGAACACCTGCAGGGTGTAAGGGCCCGCGGCGAGCGGCTCAACGACGGCCGCGACTATGTGGACCGCCACGCCTTGTACGGCCTGCAACAACAACCCGACCCCGCCCACCAGTTCCGGCTGCTGGCCAGCGGCATCGCAGAAGGCCCGGACAACACACACCTCGCACGGCACTCCGGCCTGTACGCGGTCAGCGATATCTTCCGCATGACGCGCCAGTTGCTGCCCTAGCCGCGCAGATGCACCGCCCGCCGCCCCTCCCCAGGAGCGTGCGCACTGCCCCCCGGCAGGCGCAACCGACATGTCCGCAACAAGACGCGGACAGGCGGCGGGCGATGCGGGTTGGCGTACCGGACAACTCTGGACTGACCGGCGGACCGTCATGATCCCCACACATCGCCCACCATGGACAGCGGTTCGCGGCAACCAGGCACGCCGTCCTTGACGTGCGCCGGTGCCGCACCAGAGTTGATTGTGGGACGCCAATCCCAACCGACCCCACGGGATCGGCCTGCACAGCGTCACCTTCGCTGCAGGGGCTGTCTGTAGGAGATTGCCGCTGCAATGGCGGGGATTTTTCCCGTGACCGGTTCCAGCGCGACCACGCCCAGCAACAGCAGCCGTTGGCATGCGATGCGCAGGTTCACAGGGTGCCGCTTCCGGTCACTGTGGAAGCGGCCCTGCGGCACCCTTGCCGCCGCGCTATTGCCAATCACGTCAGTTCTTCGGCCACGGCCATGTCCAGAAACTGCTGCAGTACCGGCGCGGGCATGTCCGGGCGCGTGCACAACTGCAGTTCAAAACGCGCAGCCACGCCTTCAATCCATCGGTAGACGATTTCATCCGGGCGGAAGCCGCTCATGCTGGCCGGCACGATGGCTACGCCGGCCTCCACGGCCACCAGCGACAGCACCGCGTGCATGCCATGCGCTTCCTGCACGACCCGTGGCGTGAAGCCTGCGGCCGTACACAGGCCCAACACCTGTGCATGGAAACCGACGCCTTCGGCCGAAGGCCAGGACACGAACGGTTCGTCGGCCAGATCGGCCACCGTCAACGCGGTCTGCGCGGCCAACCGATGCCCGCGCGGCAGGGCGATGGCCAGGCAGTCGTGATCGAACGGCTGCAATCGCAGCTCGGCCGAAATGATGGGCGGAATCAGTACACCGACGTCGACCTGCGATTCGCGCAGCCACTGCTGCTGCTGGCGCGAGGTGGCCTCCTGCAGATGCAGGCGCACCTGCGGAAACGCCTGGCGGAAGCGCCGGATCAAGGTCGGCAGGCGGCCATACAGCGCGCTGCCGACGTAGCCGACGCGCAGGCTGCCGATCTGCCCTGCCGCCGCTTCGCGGGTGCGCTGCACCGCCTGGTCGGCCTGCAGCAGGGTGGCCCGCGCTTCCACCAGCAACGTGCGCCCGGCGGTTGTCAGGCCCAGCGTGCGGTTGCCTCGCACGATCAGCTCTGCACCGAGTTCTTCTTCAAGGCGCCGCACGGCGGCCGTCAACGGCGGCTGCGACATGTGCAGGCGGGCAGCGGCGCGGTGGAAGTGCAGTTCTTCGGCCACTGCCACGAACTGGCGGAGCAGACGCAGATCGATCATGGCAGGGCCGGCAGCGAAGACCTGCCTAGGGTACGCGCTCAGCCGCGTGCGTCGATACTCGGCCGCGCGATCACCGGCCACTGCAGTGCGACGGCCTCGATGCTGTCGGCCTGCACCGCGCGCAGGTCGCGCGGATAAGCGACATGCTCGGCTTCCTGCAGGCGCAGTGCATGGAACTGGCCATTGCTGGCGCGCAGGATCCAGCCGCCCTGCTGGCAACGCGTGGACGCCAGGAACGCGACGCCGGTGGCGACCGCGTCGGGATGCAGCTCATCCGGTTCGCCTTCGATGCCCCACATGCGCGTCTTGGCCACCGGCGACACCGCATTGACGACGATGCCGTGCTCAGCGCCCTCCAGCGCCAGCACGTTCACCAGGCCCTGTGCGGCCAGCTTGGCCATGGCATAGGCCGACAGCCCGCGTTGCGCGTACTGCGGGTACAGCGCACGGTCGGAGGTGGTGATCACGATGCGGCCGCCACCGGCCTCGCGCATCGCCGGCCATGCCGCCTGCGCCAGCCACAGCGGTGTCTTGGCGGCCACGCACAGCATCTGTTCAAGCGCGGCATCATCGATGCTTTCCACACCCTGGTAGGCCACCCAGCCGGCGTTGTGGATCAGGAAGTCCAGCCGCCCGTGCCGCTGCAGGATGTCGCGCACCAGCGCGTGGCAGCTTTCGCGCTGATCGATGGCACCGCTGGCCGCCTCCACGGCCAGCCCCTGCGCCTGCAGGGTCTTCACGCAGGCGCCAATGCGCTGCGGATCGCTGCCGGTACCATCCAGCCCGGCACCGATGTCGTGCATCACAACGTGGGCGCCGCGCTCGGCCAGCAGGCGGCTGTAGGCCAGGCCCAGGCCGCCGGCGGCACCGGTCACCAGCCCGACCTGGCCGGTAAAGGAAACAAGGGAAATCGGCTTCATCCGCCCAGCATCGCGGCAGACGCGGATACACGGCCAATACCGTTGAACCGGGCGCACGATACGCCTGGCGTATCGCACGGGCGAAAATCGCAGCCTGAATGTCGCAGGATGCGCGAAATTGCACGCTCATGCATGTTCGTGCACACTTTCCCGGATGACAACCGATCCCACTCTCCCCGCCCAGCGCACGCAGCTGATCCTGGACGAACTGCGCCAGCAGGGCCGCGTGGTGGCCGCCGACCTGGCGCGCCGCTACGCCGTGTCCGAAGATTCGATCCGCCGCGACCTGCGCGAACTGGCGGCCCAGGGGCTGTGCCAGCGCGTGTACGGCGGCGCGGTGCTGCCGGCACCGAAGCCGGCGCCGTTGCGCGAGCGGCTCACCCAGGACCGCGGCGACAAGGCCGAACTGGCCGCGCGCGTGGTCGCCCTGCTGCAGCCCGGCCAGGTGCTGCTGATCGATGCCGGCTCGACCAACCAGGCCATCGCCCAGCAGCTGCCCGGCGCGCTGGCGCTGACGGTCATCACCAATGCGCCGCAGATCGCCACGGCGGCAGCGTGGCAGGCCGGCACCCGCGTGCACCTGATCGGCGGTCGCCTGGCCGAGGGTGGCGGCGCGGTGGGCGCCGAAGCGCTGGCCCAGGTGCAGCGACTGCGCGCCGATGTGTACCTGCCTGGCGCCTGTGCCGTCGATGCCGATACCGGCGTGTGGGCGATGGATGGCGAGGAAGCGACGTTGAAGCGCGCGATGCTGGCCTGCGCCAGCCGGGTGATCGTGGCCGCCACCACCGAGAAGCTGGGCGCGCGCGGCGTATGGCAGGTGGCCGCGCTGGATGAGATCGACGATCTGGTGTTGACCACCACCGCACCGGCCGCGCTGGCCGAACGCTTCCGCGCCGCCGGCATTGCCGTGCATCCCACCCATTCCTGATCCCCTGGCCCGGTTCTTCCATGACGCCTGTTTCCTCGCCCCGCGCGCAGCAGCACGCCACCCGTGCTGCGTTCTTCATTCCTGGTTTTGCCACCGCCATCTGGGCCACGCTGGTGCCCTTCGCCAAGGCCCGCAGCGGGGTGGACGACGCCACCCTCGGCCTGATCCTGCTCGGTCTGGGTGCCGGTTCGCTGCTGGCCATGCCGCTGGCGGGCGTGCTGGCGGCACGGCTGGGCTGCCGCACGGTGATGATCGCCACCAGCGCACTGATCTGCCTATCACTGCCGTGGCTGGCGGTGGCCTCCTCGCCCTGGGCGCTGGGCGCGATCCTGTTCGTGTTCGGTGCCGGCGTGGGTGCCATGGACTGCACCATGAACGTGCAGGCGGTGGTGGTGGAACGCGAATCGCGGCGCGCGATGATGTCCGGCTTCCACGCCTTCTACAGCATCGGCGGCTTCGTCGGTGCCGCCAGCACGCTGCTGCTGGGGGCGTGGCTGCCGCTGCTGCCGGCAGTGCTGGTGGGCTGCGCGGTGATGGTGCTGATCGCCCTGCCCGCCCTGCGCCACTGGCGCAACGAACGGGTCGCGCATGAAGGCCCCTTCCTGGCGTGGCCGCGCGGCATCGTGCTGTTCATCAGCGTGCTGGCGTTCGTGGCGTTCCTGGCCGAAGGCACCATGCTGGACTGGAGCGCGCTGCTGCTGACCGATGTCCGCGGCGTGGCACCGACGCTGGCTGGCCTGGGCTATGCGGCCTTCGCCCTGAGCATGACCGTGGCGCGCCTGTTCGGTGACCGCGTGGTGGACCACCTGGGGCGGCACCGCGCCATCGTGCTGGGCGGCCTGCTGGGCGCGGCGGGCGTGCTGGTGCTGACCCTGGTCACGCCGTGGCAGGCCTCGCTGGTCGGCTACGTGATGCTGGGCCTGGGCTGTGCCAACGTGGTGCCGGCGCTGTTCTCGCTGGCCGGCAACCAGACCCGCATGTCCGAGGGCGTGGCGATCACCGCGGTCACCACGCTGGGCTATGCCGGTGTGCTGGCAGGGCCGGTGCTGATCGGCTTCGCCGCCCACCATGTGGGGCTGGTGGGCGCCTTCATCGGCGTGGCGGTGGCCTTCCTGGGCGTGGCGGTGTCGCCGCGCTGGTTGAAGGCCTGACCCTCATTCGGCACGGGTGGCCAGCAGGCCATTGGCGCCGGCCCACTGGTTGATGTCGTCGCGGCGGATCGCCGCGGCCATCAACCCAGGGAATGCGTCGGGCGTGCAGGCGAACGACGGCACGCCCAGCGCCGCCAGCTTGGCCGCCAGCTGCTGGTCGTAGGACGGGCGGCCTTCATCGCTCAGTGCCAGCAGCACGATGAACTGCACGCCCGATTCGACCAGTTCGCGTGCGCGCGCCAGCAGTTTGTCTTCAACGCCGCCTTCGTACAGATCGGAAATCAGCACCAGGATGGCGCTGTGCGGTTCGCGGATCAGGCCCTGGCAGTAGCTCACCGCGCGGTGGATGTCGGTACCGCCGCCCAGCTGCACGCCGAACAGGATGTCCACCGGATCATCCAGCTGCTCGCTCATGTCCACCACTTCGGTGTCGAACACCACCAGCCGGGTGGACACCGACGGCAGCGATGCCATGACCGCACCGAAGATGCTGGAATAGACCACCGAGGCAGCCATCGAACCGCTCTGGTCGATGCACAGCAGCACTTCGCGCTGCGGCTTGCGCGCCTTGCGGCCATAGCCCACCAGTTCCTGCGGCACCACCGTGCGCAGTTCCGGCTGCCAGTGCCGCAGGTTGCTGCGGATGGTGCGGTGCCAGTCGATCTCGGCCAGGCGTGGGCGCCGGTTGCGGCGTGCGCGATCCAGCGCCCCACTGACCGCCGTGCGCATCGGCTCTTCCAGCCGCGCCAGCAGATCGTCCACCACCGCGCGCACCACCATGCGTGCGGTTTCCTTGGTCTGCGCCGGAATGACCCGGCTCAGGCCAATCAGGTTGGCCACCATGTGCACGTCGGGCTGCACCTGTTCCAGCATCTCCTTTTCCAGCAGCATCTGGGTCAGGTTCAACCGCTGCAGCGCGTCGCGCTGCATCACCTGCACCACCGATGACGGGAAGTAGCGGCGGATATCGCCCAGCCAGCGCGCGACGTTGGGCGCCGAACCACCGCGGCCACCGCGCCGGGACAGGCCGCCCTGGCCATCGGGCTCGTACAGCGCGGCCAGCGCCTGGTCGATGCCCTGCAATGCCTTGGGCAGTTCGCCACAGCTGGCGTCGGCCTGCTCGCCCAGGATCAACCGCCAGCGCTGCTCGCGTGAGGTGGTGGCCGGCAGTGTTTCGTCTCGTTCAAGGCTCATGCGGGCAATCCCAGCAGTTCACGCAGCATCGGCAGCGCGCGCTCGGCGCGTGCCACGTTCCAGTCCGGGGCCGAGGCGGTGGTCGCCACCGGTGCGCCCGGCGCCCGCTTCACGCGGGTGCCCAGGTCGCGACGGTCGGCCACCTCGAACGCCGAGAAGGTGCGCCGCACCAGCGGCAGCACGCGCACCAGCGCGTCTTCGTCCAGCGCCACCACCCAGGCATCGATCATCTGCCACACCGCATCGTCGTGCAGCAGCACGGTGGCATTGCGGTTGAGGAAACCATCGAGCCACTGCGCGGCCTCCAGCGGCGTGGCGCCCGCCGAAAGCTGCAGCTGCAGCTGCGCGTGCACGGCGCCCGCGTCCAGGGTGTCACTGTCGAACAACAGGCGCAGGCTGACGCCGCGCAGCAGCGCACTGCTGGCCGGTGACAGGGCCACCCGCTGCAGCGCCTGCCGCCAGTGCCCGCTGCGCTCGGCATCGTTGCGCAGCGCTACCGCACGATCGGCCGCCAACAGCACCTCACGCGCGTGCTCGGCATGCGCTTCGTCCAGCGCGCTGACCGCCACCAGCAGACCCACGCCGGCGCGTTCCAGCATGCTGTCGAACAGGTGTGCCACCTGCACGCCTTCGGTCTGCCGCACGTTGCCGTAACGATGGATGTTGGCCAGCGGCGGCAAGGCGGCCAGCAGCGCCAGCGGATCGGCCGCCGTGGCCGCGCGCGCCTCCAGTTCGGCGGCGATGGCCTGCACCGCGTGCGGCAGATCGGCCAGCAGCACGCGATCCACCAGCGCGGACACTTCGGCCAGGCCATCGGCGCGGCGCGCCTGGCCGATGGCGCGGTTACCGGCCGCATCCACCAGGGTCTGGCCATGGCGGCTGGCTTCCACCACCGCCACCGCGAAGTGCGGCTGCCACGCCAGCTGCCAGATTTCATGGAAGGTACCGCGCGCCGAATGGCCGGTACGCGCCAGCCGGCCCCATTCGATGCCCAGCAGGCCCAGCCGGTGCAGCAGATGGCTGCGGGCCAGATCGTTGTCCTTGCGCAGGTCCAGATCGAGGGTCTTTTCCAGCGCCTCGGGTTTCAGCCGCAGACGCTTCTGCTGCGCCTCCAGATCGCGCTGCAGCGGCACCACCGGCACGCTGGCGGGTACCCGGCCCAGCGCGTCGCCCACCAGCAGGTGCTCGGCGATCAGGCGCATCGGCGCGTCATCGCCATTGCAGATCACGCTGCGGCTGGCATCGGCAATGTCTTCCAGCCCGGGCGCCGGGCGACCTCGCAGCGCGGCCAGGGTATCGGCCAGGCGGGCCGCTTCGATCAGGTGGGCAGAGGAACAGTCCAGCCCGTGCTCGCGCAGCAGGCGGCCGACGCGCGCATACCAGCCCACTGCGCGCTGGCCATGTACGCCGGCGTTGCGCCACAGATGGTCGTACCAGCCCGGCGCGTCCACGCCGGCGCCGTAACCGCTGCCCGTGCTCAGGTGGCGGTAGGTCCAGGGTACCCAGGTGCTCTGCGTGCGGCGTCGCGGCAGGCCCTTCAGCAGCCGGTTGTCGGCCGCGGCGGTGTTCGCGCGCAGCGCCGGCGGCTGCAGGGCCGGCACATGCCAGGCACCACAGACCACGGCAACGCGCTGGAACTCCTTGCTGGCACTGCGCAGCGCGCTGCGCATGTGCGCCTCGCGCACGGCTTCCTGTTCGGCACGCTGGCCGGGGTAGGCCGGCGTGTGTTCGCGCACGGCGGTCATCGCCTCGGCGATGGCTTCGAACAGGCCCTGCCCGTCGCCGCGCTCTTCCACCATGTAGTTCCACCAGGCCTCGCCGTCGGCATGACCGGCCGCCTGCGCCAGCCAGTCCAGCGGATCGGCCGGGCGCTGCAGCGGCGCGGCCACCTGGGCCGGGTCCGGTGCAGCCGTGCCAGCATCGTCCAGGTCGTCGGGCTCTTCCAGCAACGTTTCGGCCGCTGGCTGCGCGCGCCATTCCAGCGACAGCGCCGACGGCACGTCCATGAAGCGCACCGCCACGCCGTTGCGCAGCGCCCATTGCAACGCCTGCCATTCCGGCGAATACAGCGCATAGGGATGGAACACCGCAAGTTGCGGATCTTCCACGCTGTAGGACAGCAGCGCCACCGGCGGCTGCATGTCGGCATCCAGCGCGTGCACCAGCAGGTCTTCGCAGCCGGCCGGGCCTTCAATCAGCACGCATTCCGGCTGCGATGCCTGCAGCGCGGCCAGCAGGCTGCGTGCGCAGCCCGGGCCGTGGTGGCGGATGCCGAACAGGGAAATCCCTTCACTCATCGGCGTGGGCCTGCTCAGGCGTGTTCGCGGAAGGCACGGTACAGGTCCTTCCAGTCGTCGCGTTCCTTCACCACCGTTTCCAGGTACTCCTTCCACACCAGGGCGTCCTGCACCGGGTCCTTCACGATGGCACCGATCATGCCGGCGGCCATGTCGGCCGGGCGCAGCACGCCATCACCGAAGTGCCCGGCCAGCGCCATGCCGTTGTTGATGACCGAGATTGCTTCGGCGGTGGACAGGGTGGCAGTCGGGCTCTTCAGCTTGGCCTTGCCATCCTCGGTGATGCCGTTGCGCAGCTCGCGGAAGATGCGCACCACGCGCGCCACTTCCTGCAGCGCCGGCGGCTCGGCCGGCAGGTCCAGCGCGCTGCCCATCTCCGCCACGCGCTTGAGCACGATCGCCACTTCGTCCTGTTCGCTGGACGGCACCGGCAGGATGACCGTGTTGAAGCGGCGCTTGAGCGCGCTGGACAGCTCGTTCACGCCCTTGTCGCGGTTGTTGGCGGTGGCGATCACGCTGAAGCCACGCACCGCCTGCACCTCGCTGCCCAGTTCGGGCACCGGCAGGGTCTTTTCCGAAAGCACGGTGATCAGCGCGTCCTGCACATCGGCGGGAATGCGGGTGAGTTCTTCGATGCGCGCGATCTTGCCCAGGCGCATGGCGTTCATCAGCGGGCTGGGCACCAGCGCCTTTTCACTGGGGCCGTTGGCCAGCAACTGCGCGTAGTTCCAGCCGTAGCGGATCTGCTCTTCGCTGGTACCGGCCGTGCCCTGCACCAGCAGGGTGGAGTCGCCGCTGATGGCCGCGGTCATGTGTTCGGACACCCACGACTTGGCAGTGCCCGGCACGCCGAACAGCAGCAGCGCGCGATCGGTGGCGATGGTGGCCACCGCGATTTCCATCAGGCGACGGTCGCCGATGTACTTGGGGCTGACCACGAAGCCGTTGTCCAGCGTGCCACCAACCAGATACGTCACCACCGCCCACGGCGACAGCGTCCAGTTGGCCGGGCGCTGGCGGTTGTCCTGCCGGCGCAGTTCTTCCAGTTCGTGGGCGTATTGGTGTTCGGCGTGCTGGCGCAGGACGGTCGTGCTCATGGTGGCTCCAGTGGCAATTCGAAAAGGGGGAAACGGTCAGATCGGTGCGTACAGCGCGCGGCGCGTCTCCAGCAGCGCGCGGGCCTGCTGCGTGCAGGCCAGCATTGCCTCGGTGGCCGTGGCCGGCGGCTCGGCCACCTGCACCTGCGCCAGTACCGACGGGTGCAGCACGGCCAGCAGTTCCAGCAGGTGGTCGCGCAGCAGGTAGTCGTAGCGCAGGCGCTCATCGCCCAGCAGCGCGCCCACCTGTGGTGCCAACGCCTGCGAATAAGCCGGGCCCAGCACCTCTGCCGCTTCGGTGCTGTCCAGAACGGTGTGCAGCAGGCCCTGCGCCTGCAGTTCAG
The DNA here is from genome assembly GCF_056393165.1 of Stenotrophomonas sp. Steno-C17. Lineage (NCBI taxonomy): Bacteria > Pseudomonadati > Pseudomonadota > Gammaproteobacteria > Lysobacterales > Lysobacteraceae > Stenotrophomonas > Stenotrophomonas sp. Steno-C17. The sequence goes on along the minus strand of NZ_JBWJPD010000021.1, from coordinate 25,216 downwards.
CCAGCGTGGCCGGCCAATGGCGCTCGCGCTGCTGCACCGGCAACAGCGCCAGCAACGCGGTCTTGTGGTGGTAGCTGGCCTTGTGCGCGATCAACGCTTCCACCCAGGCCGGTTCACCGGCATCCACCTGTTCGATCCAGGCGCGCAGCAGGGCGGCGAACCAATCGGTCTTGTGCGCCCAGGCCAGCACCTCCTCGGGGGTCTTTTCCAGGGTCTGGCACCACCACTGCAGCGGCCACTGGCGGGCCAACTGATACAGCCACCAGGCACGTTCACCCAGCGATTCACCGTTGGGCCGCTTGCTGTCGATGCCGGCCTCGGCCCACCCCGCTTCCGCGGCCGCCGGTGCCTGCAACTGCCAGGTGCTACGCCGCAGCAGTCCACTGCGCTGGGCCTGCAGCAGGCCCTGCATCTGCGCCTGCATGAAGCACGCGTGCGCGCTGTCGGGCAGTCGCGCCAGCAGCGGGCCCACCAGCGCGCGCACCTCGCGGCTGCGGTCTTTCAGCAGTGCCTGCAGCAGCGCTTCATCGTCGGCGTGCAGGCCGTTGCCCAGCGCCGCCACGAACAGCGCGCGATCGCGGGCCGGAAGTTCCTTCAGGTTCTGCTGCAGACGCGCACGCGCCGCGCCCGGATCGATCGCCCGCTGCTGCTGGAACGCCTGCAGGCGCGCTTCGCTGCTGCCTTCGTTCCAGACCTGCTGCAGGTCCTCGGCCGTTGCAACAGGAGCGACGCTGCCCAGCGCATAGCGCCACTCGTCGTTGCATGCCGCCAACCAGCGCCCACGCTCGCCCAGCACCGGCCGCAGCACATCGCGCAGTGTGGCGAAGCGTGCGCCCGTGTCCAGCGCAGCCGGCAGCACCGCCACCGGCAGATGCCGGCCCTGTGCGGCCAGGCGCACACAGGCCTGCTGGCGCAGACGCTTCAGCCACGGCGCGGCCTGGCCGGTGTTGAACAGCGTGGCCAGCAACGGCGCCCACGCGTGGTCAGCTGGCAGCGCCGCCGGATCGTGCGGTGCCGGCGGTGGCGGCAGCACCGCCGACGCCAGCGGCATGGCCGCACGTCGACAGGCAGCAAGCACGCCCAGCTGCCGGCTGTACGCCAGCGCCGGATCGTCGGCGGCTGCGATGGCCTGCAGCACGTCATCCATCGCGCCACCGGTGCAGATCGCCTGCGGTCGATCCACGCCCAGCAATGCCGGCTTCAACCAGGTCTCGTTCATGCGGCACTCCTTTCCCAACGCTCGCCGTGCGCATTCCACGCCGACAGTGGCCACAGGGTCTGCCCGTCCCATTCGCCCATCACGCACAGCGCCTGGCCACCGCCGAAGGCGAGCAACGACCAGGCCTGCAGGCCGGGCAACTGCAGCGGCAACGCGCCTTCGGTGTGCTGCAACCAGCTGCGCGTGCCGTCGTGGGCCACATGCACATCACTGACGCGCATCGCGACCTGCGGCAACCAGGGGTTGTCGGCATAGGGCTGCGTTGCCGATTCCAGCGTATCCGGTCGCGCGCTGGCCGGGCCCGGCGTGGCGGCCTGCACATCGCTGGCCAATGCGCGCAGCGGCACCGTACCGGGGTGGAAGTGCAGCGTTGCCGCGTGCACGCAGCCGGTCAGCCATTGCGCGTCCCAGCCGCGCCCACCGTGGCTGAATTCCTGCAGCAGCGCGGTACGCCCGCTGTCCAGCCCGTGCAGCCAGACCCGGCGTTCGGTCAGGTTGCCGGCCTGTTCGATCAGCCGCTGCCCCTGCACGTGCCAGCGGTCGGCAATGGCTTCGCCGTCGCGCTGCACGCTCTCCCGTTCCAGCGGCCAGCCCAGCGCGGCGCGCAGATCGGCCACGCGTGCAGCGTCCAGCGTGTGCCGGCGCGGCACGGCCTGGGTCAGCAGTTGCAGCAGCCCCAGGTGCAGGGCCAGTTCACCCAGTTGCGCCAGCCCGCGCGTACCGCTGCCCAGTGCCGCATCGAGCTGGCTGGCCAGGCCCGGCGCCTGCGCATCGACCATGCGCGCCACCATGCGCTGCGCATCGGCATCGAAATCGGCAGGAAGATTGGCCAGCCCCTGGCGGAACTGGTCGGCGATCCAACGTTCAAGCTCAGCGGCACCGGCTTCGATGCGCGCCCAGCGCCCCTGTTCGCGCTTGCCGGCGGCAGCGGCGGCGGCCTGCGGATCGGGCGGCGGCGCACTGGCCGCGGCTTCGGCGGCGGCTTCCTTGCGCGCGGAGCGATCGCGGCGGCCCTGCAGCCATTCCTCCACCCACGCCGGGCGCGCCTGCGGCACGCAGCGCGGATTGCCCGCCGCGTACAGCAGCAGCAGTGCCAGGCCGTGCTTGCACGGAAACTTGCGGCTGGGGCACGAGCAACGGCTGACCAGCGCGGCCAGGTCCACCTGGGTCTGGTACGGCTTGGAACCGCTGCCCTGGCATTCGCCCCACAGGGCCTCGGCATCGGCGCCCAGCAGGCCCCACTTGCCATCAATGGCCAGCGCACCGCCGGCCTTGGCCGACGCCGCATCCGGCGCCAGCGCGAGCACCTGCTCGCGCGTGAGTCGTACTTCCATATGCGTACTCACTTCAGTTCGACGTCCATCATAGCCGAGCGCAGATGACATTCACGGGAGGGCCATCATGGCTGCTCCGGGTATCACCCGGCGAGACGGCCGGTGGCGCGCGAACGGGAGCCGGGCGCCGCAGACTACGGCGCGACGGACGTTGCGAAGTCCAGATAGTCTTCGTGCAGGCCCTGGATCAAGCGGCCGCTGGGCGTGTCATCTGCGTCAGTTTCCATCAGTACCCACCCGGGCATGCCGTCTTCGCGCATCGACGGGCCTTCGTCCACCGCCATCACGAAGCTGTTGCCGAGTGATTGGCCGTAGGCGCGCAGGAACGCCTCCAGCGCCGGGGCCGGCACCGCACTGCGCAGGGTCTGCAGGGTGTCGGCCAGATCATCGCGATCGAACAGCGCTTCGGCCAGCGCCGAATCCACATCGTCGGCCAAGCGATGCACGTCGCGCAGCACCAGGAAGCGGGCGAACTGCGGAATGTCTTCGCGCAGTTCACTGTCGGCCCAGCTGGCCGGATCGCTGCAGCCAGCGCTGCGCAGGGCGGAAATGAGCGCGGTACGTCGTTCGTTCATGGCAGGCACGTGCAGAAAGGGCGCCCCAGCATACCCAAGCCCGCGCAAGGGGACGGAGGGAGGCAGGTCGCAACCACCCCCTGCGGCGCGCCCCGCCCCCGTCCGTCCTGAGCGGTGCCGCTCAGCGCTGGCAGAGCAGGTTCACCGACATGCAGTTGTGCACGTAGTCGTTCCAGTAGCCGGGGGGATGGCGCGCCACGTCTTCGGCATCCAGCTTCGGCTCATGCCACTGCGGTCGCGCAAATCCAGCCAGCACGGCGGCCTCTTCGTAGTGCGTGCGCGGCCAGCGGTAGTTGGTGACCTGCGCTGGCGGCGTGCCGGGAAACTGCAGGCGCAGCCGCGCGCCGTCCTGCCAGGGCTGTTCTTCCAGCACTTTCACCCCGTACTGCGCGTAATCGCCCAGCGCCAGCCGGTAATCGGGATTGAAGGTCTGCACCACCAGCCGCCCGCCGGGCTTCAGGTGACGCTCCACCGCGGCGAACATCGCCTGCAGGGTGGCCGGGCAGTCGGCGTAGTTGAACAGCCACGCCGCCACCACGATGTCGAACGTACCGATGTCGGCCATGTCCAGCACATCACGGGTGTGGAACTGCATGTCGTCGTTGCTGTGCCGCGACAGCGCACGGGCGAAGTCGATCATGCCCTGCGACTGGTCCACGCCCACCGCACTGCGCGCGCCATGGCGCAGCAGCACGCGCCCGTAGTAACCCGAGCCACAGGCCAGGTCCAGCACATCGCGACCGTGCAGCGGGCCGGCCAGCTGCAGCAGGGTGCGCACTTCAATGGGCCGCGTGGGTGAAGCCCCCGCATAGGCAACGTACTGATCGACCATGCTGTCGTAGTGGGCAGACATCGGCAGTCCCTCGCGTGTTGAAAACGTCTGGTGACAACGCTATCCGCATGGGGTGTGGTGCCGAAGGGGCAAATGCGACATGTCTGTCTTAAAACGGTTGTAAAGATGGGTTTGGGGGTTGTGACGCGAACGACCGGGTGGCGCTGGGTACTGATGCGTTGCGCGGGTGGTGTGTTGAACGCGAGCGGGCGCCATTGGTGAACGCGTGCGCAGGTGGTGTGTGGCGCTGCTCACAGAAGTGAGATCCCCTGCGGAATGGCAACTTTCCTCAGTGACGTTCGTGCTGGAACGCGCCGATGCTCGGCCTGCCGGGGCACGTTGCTCTGGTCGGGATTGGCGTCTCGAAAAAACAAACAAGATTTAGGGGCTGCGGAATTGATCGCAGCAGCGAGAATGCACCGACTGCCTCCAATGGCGGCCGGTGCGTGGGGATCAGTAGATCCGCCAGGCCTTCTTCTCCCCTGAAGCTTGTTTGCCTTGGTACGCCAACCCGCACCGTCCGCCACCTTCCTTGCAGTAGGTGGCCTTACGCCAGTGAGGGTTTCGCCATGACCAATCCAGCCAACGTCCATCCCCGCCTGCATGCGCTGATAGGCGATATCGCCAGTGACGTTCCTGATGACATCGCCCGCGAGATCGAGTGCGCGTTGCATGACGCAATGCCGGCCACGGATGAATCCCTCTTCCTTGCCCAATTGCAGGCCATCCGCATCGGCGATGCGGAGGACGGCCAGACCTGCGCTGCACAGATACTCACTGCACCTTGCGTGGCATCGATCAGCCGTTCATTGGCCGCACTGGCCACGGCACTGGAGCTGCTGCATGCCGACGAGCGTGCGCGCGTGCTGGGGCAACCGCATGAGCATCTGGGCGATGGTCATCGCGATGGGCTGTTGTTCGCAGCGCGGCAGCTTGCGCAGCGTGTTCGTGTGGAGCTGCACGATGCGAGGTGTCATGAGCAGCCGCGTAGCTGAAAGGCCCCTGTTCGCACGGGGGAGCTCTGCTACTGATGCTTCAGGTGCATAGCCTGCACCTGCGTCAGCTTGCCGGCGCCATCGAAGGTGAAGGTCATGACCACCGAGCGCGCGTCCGGATCCAGCATCGCTTTGCCCGTGTCATCGCGAACAATCAAGGTCGCGGGCGAATCCTCGATGATCCGGGCTCCCGGATGTTCGCGTATCGCAGCCAGCACCTCAGCGCGCGGCGTCCCCGCCGGCAGATAGCGGGTGACGATGGCACTCACATCCAGCTGTTCGAATCCGACCGGTTTCCGGGACGCATGGATTTCCTCAAGCATCCTGCTCACGCCCCGGTTCCTGCCCGCCTCCGCAGCAGTGCGTGAACCCAGGTCAGATGATGATGTGCAGCCCGCAATAGCCATCACCACCGTTGCAGCCATGACGAGGGACCGCGTACATGCGAAGAATCCGGGACGTTCCATGGCCCCTCCTGATGAAGGCACAGGCTTGCGCCACCGAATCTAAGCCACTGGTTCGTTGAGGGGCAAGCGCACACGACCATCGGCCGCTGATCCGGATTACAGCCAACAAAAAAGCCCCCATTGCTGGAGGCTTTTTTCGTTCTGCAACATGGTGGGCGGTACAGGGATCGAACCTGTGACCCTTGCCGTGTGAAGGCAATGCTCTACCGCTGAGCTAACCGCCCGGTGTGTTGCTGAGCCGCTCATTATAGGGGCTTTTTTGAGGCCGTCAACACTTTTTCACATTTGTGTTCACGGGGCTTTTTGAGGCCTGTCGTCGAGCTGCAGTCGAGCATGGCTCGACTCTACGAAAAGGCGGGATCTCGGGTGTTTCGGGGTTCGCCGCCTTACATGGTGTGGGTGGGCTTGTCCGAGCTGGTCAGGCCGGCCAGCAGGGTTTCGATCTTGTGGCGCACGGTCTCGCCTTCCTGGCCGTCGGCCAGCTGCACGCCGATGCCGGCGGTGCGGTTGCCCTGTGCGCCGGCCGGGGTGACCCAGATCACTTTGCCGGCCACCGGCAGGCGTTCGCTGGAATCGGGCAGGGTCAGCAGCAGAAACACTTCGTCGCCCAGGAAGTAGCGCTTGGGCGTGGGCACGAAGATGCCGCCGTTCTTCACGAATGGCATGTACGCGCTGTACAGCGCGGCCTTGTCCTTCACGGCCAGGGACAGGATGCCCTGGCGGGCGTTGCTGGCACTCATCGGTTACCCCTTGCGGCAGGCCGCTCGTTGACTTTGTTCCAGGCCAGCAGCAGCTCGACCACCGCAAGATCCGCACGCACCGTGGTGCGCAGCAGGTCGCGGGTGCGATTGGCCGCATCGAACCAGGCTGCAAGCTTGTGCAATCGCTCCGGCGTGGTCAAGGCATCGGTGCTGGCCTGGGCCAGCGCCAGGTCGGCGGCGAAGCGCAGGCGCAGGGCCGCGTTGTCATCGCCGCACCACTTCTGTGCCAGCTCCACCGCACCGGTCCTGCCGGCGGCCAGCTGTTCCAGCTCGCGCCCAACTTCGCGGCGCAGGCCCAAGCCGTCTTCGCGCAGCCAGTTGTCGGCCTGGCCGGGGTGGCCACGCGCAGCGTCCAGCGCTTCGCGCGCGGCCGCTTCACTGTGGCCCTGCTGCAGCAACCAGGCCAAGGCTTCGTCATGCGGCGGCAGCTTGAATTCCAGACGCTGGCAGCGGCTGCGCACGGTCTGCGGCAGGCGTGCCGGGTCGCTGCTGATCAACCACAGATAACGACCGGGCTGCGGCTCTTCCAACGTCTTCAGCAGCGCGTTGGCGGCCGAACGGTTGATCGCATCGGCCGGATCGACGATCACCACCTGGGCCACGCCGTACTGCGGGGTCAGCGCCAGCTTGTTGGTGATCTCGCGCACCTGCTCGATCACGATCTCGGTGCGCAGCTTGTCGCCGCTCTTGTTCGGAATGAAGCTGACCAGCTGCAGGTCCGGGTGCGTGCCGGCGGCGATCAACTGGCGCGTGCGTGCCGCGTGGGCCGCATCGCCGCGGGCCAGCACATGGTCGGCCAGGGCCAGCGCCACCTCGCGCTTGCCCAGCCCGGCCGGGCCGCAGATCAACAGGCCATGGCCCAGCCGGTCGGCATCGAGCGCGGCCACGGTCTGGTCGAAGGCACGCTGCTGCCAGGGCGAGAAGGTGCTCATGCGCCCTGCCCCGCCTGCAGCCACTGCTGCACGCGCGCCACCACGTCGGCGGCGACGCGTTCCTGCACCTGTCCGGCATCGACCAGCGCGAAGCGTTGCGGGTCCTGCTGGGCGCGGCTGCGGAACACTTCGCGCACGCGCTGGAAGAAATCGTCCTGCTCGCTTTCGATGCGGTCCGGCCACAGATCGCGGCCGTTGGCGCGGGCGCGGCCCACGGCCACGTCCACATCCAGCAGCAGGGTCAGGCCCGGCAGCAGACCCACGGCGCGGCGCTCCAGATCGGCAATCCACTGCGGGTCCAGGCCGCGGCCACCGCCCTGGTAGGCGTAGCTGGAATCGGTGAAGCGATCACTGAGCACATAGGCACCGCGCTGCAGCGCCGGCTGGATGACCTGGCGCACATGCTGGGCACGTGCGGCGAACACCAGCAGCAGTTCGGCTTCGGCACTGAGCGGTTCGGCGGCGATCTCGGCATCGGGCTTCAGCACCAGGCCGCGGATACGTTCGGCCAGCGGCGTACCGCCCGGTTCGCGGGTCAGCACCACCTCGTGCCCATGATTGCGCAGGCAATCACGGATGGCGTTGATGGCGGTGGTCTTGCCCGCGCCCTCGCCGCCTTCCAGGCTGACGAAACGCGGGTGGCGAAGCAGCGCGGAACTCATTGCGCCGGGGTCTCCTTGGAACGTTGCTGGCGCAGCTGCTGCAGGTAGCGGGCTACGGCGGCGTTGTGCTGGTCCAGGCTGGGCGAAAACACGTGTGCGCCGCTGCCATCGCCCACGGCGACGAAGTACAGCGCATTGCCCGGCGCCGGCTGCGCGGCGGCCATCAGCGCATCGCGGCTGGGCATGGCGATCGGGGTGGGCGTCAGCCCGGCACGGGTGTAGGTGTTGTATGGCGTGTCGGTGGTCAGGTCGCGGCGGCGGATGTTGCCGTCGTAGGCCGCGCCGATGCCGTAGATCACCGTGGGGTCGGTCTGCAGGCGCATGCCGATCTTCAGGCGGCGCATGAACACCCCGGCAATCTGCGGCCGCTCGCTGGCCAGCGCGGTTTCCTTTTCGATGATCGAGGCCAGGGTCAGCAGCTCGTAGGGCGTGTTGATCGGCAGATCCGGCGCGCGGCTTTCCCAGGCTTCATCCAGCGCCTTTTCCATTGCCGCGTGCGCGCGCTTGAGCACATCCAGGTCGCTGTCACCGCGCTGGTAGACGTAGGTTTCCGGCAGGAAGCGGCCCTCCGGGTGCTGGCCGCCGAAGCCCAGGCGCTGCATCAGGGCAGCGTCATCCAGGGTATCGGTGGTGTGCAGCAGCGGATCGGCGCGCTTCAGGGCCGCGCGTACCTGGCGGATGTTCCAGCCTTCGACGATCGTGACGCGGTGCTGCAGCACCTTGCCGGCGCGCATGCGCAGCAGCAGCTCGCGCGGGGTCAGGCGGTTGTCCAGCGCGTACTCGCCCACCTTCAGCTTGCCCGCCGCATCGAGCTGGCGCGCCAGCAGCTGCCACTGGGTGTCCTGGCCTTCGTCCACGCCGGCGTCGCGCAGCTTGCGCAGCACGCTGTTCAGGCCGTCGCCGCTGGCGATGACCACGCTGTCGGTGGACGGGCTGATCGGCTGGTCGGCGAACTGGCTCTGCTGGTGGAAGAACCACGCGCCCGCACCGACCAGCACGGCGGCCAGCACCAGCAGCAGCGTTACCACGAACAGACACCCGCGCTTGGCTCCCGCCATGGACTACCTCTGAATGCGATTCCGCCGTGCAGGATACCGTGCCCGGTGGCGTGGGGTCATGATGGGGGTGTGTGCCAGTGCCGACCAACGGTCGGCACCCAGCAACATGATCGCGGGGGTCAGAGCCCTCGCGCGGTGCGCGAGGGATCCGACCCCGGTCGAATCAGCCCTGCTGGCCGAGCGCGCGCAGCAGGCCGCGGGCCTTGGCGCGGGTCTCGTCCAGTTCCTTGTCCGGGTCCGAATCAACCACGATGCCGGCGCCGGTGCGGAAGCTGACCTCGCGGCCATCCACTTCGGCGGTGCGGATGAGGATGTTCAGGTCCAGGTCGCCGTCGCGGTTCAGCCAGCCGAAGGCACCGGTGTAGGCGCCGCGCGGGACCTGCTCCAGTTCGCTGATGATCTGCATGCAGCGCACCTTCGGGCAGCCGGTGATGGTGCCGCCCGGGAACGTCGCGGCGATCACTTCGCCCGGGGTGACGTCGGGACGGAGGTGACCGCTGACGTTGCTGACGATGTGGTGCACGTGGGCGTAGCTCTCCACCGTCATCAGCTCATCGACCACCACTGTGCCGGGCAGGCAGATGCGCCCCAGGTCGTTGCGCTCCAGGTCGATCAGCATCACGTGCTCGGCGCGCTCCTTGGGGTGGCCGACCAGCTCCTGGATGCGCGCGGCATCGTCGTCGCCTTCGAAGCGCGGGCGGGTGCCGGCAATGGGCCGCGTCTGTGCATGGCCGGCGTGCACCGATACCAGCCGCTCCGGCGACGAGCTGACCACATGACGACCGTGTGCGCTGAACAGGCCGGCGAACGGTGCCGGGTTGGCGCGACGCAGCTGCGCGTACAGCGCCTGCGGGCTGACCGGTGCGGCGAACTGCGCGCTCCAGCGCCGCGACAGATTTACCTGGAACACATCGCCGGCGCGCAGGTAGTCGATCACCCGGCGCACGCCGTCGGTAAAGCGTTGCGGGGCATCCTCCTGCACCGACTGCGGCGGCAGCCAGCCCTGCCCCGCTTCGGGCAGCACGGCCGAGGCCTGCGCCACCAGCGCGTCCAGCAGGGCCTGCTGATCGGCTTCGGCAATGACGAAGCTGGCATTGGCTTCGTGGTCGTGCAGCAACGCGGCCGGGCAGCGCAGGGCCAGCGCCGTGGGGCGACCATCCGCGCGCGCGCGCGCCGGCAGCACCGGTTCGATCTGGCTGGCCACTTCGTAGTCCAGCATCAGTGCCCAGCCGCCACGGAACGGCAGGCTGTGGCTGCCGTCGTGCGGCAGGCGCTCGGCCTGCCAGACGCGGTCGAGCACCTGCAGGAACGTGCCCGCGTGCACCGCATCGTGCTGGTCACGCACCTGGCCATCGGCATCCAGGCGCAGCTGGTCGCCCTGCGCGGCCAGCAGCAGGCTCCAGCGCCCCTGCGCGGTACCCGAGGCGGTGGATTCCATCAGCAGCGGGAAGCGCGCGGGGTCGTGCTGCTGCACGGCCAGCAGGTCGATCGGGTGCGGCAGCGGGTGGATCAGCGGTGCGTGGGTCATGGCGGCCAGTTCAGGGGTTCAGATGCACGGAAGCCGCCTTGCGGCGGCTTCTTCGCATGTAGAGTCGAGCCATGCTCGACTGGATTACACGTTCAGTCGACCAACGGTCGACTCTACACAACGGCGGAGTCGAGCATGGCTCGACTCTACATGATGGCGGAGTCGACCAATGGTCGACGCAACCGCGCGCCGGTCAGACGCGCTTGAAGATCAGCGTGCCGTTGGTGCCGCCGAAGCCGAAGCCGTTGGACATCACCACGTCCACCTTGGCTTGGCGTGCTTCGTTGGGCACGTAATCCAGGTCGCAGCCTTCGCCCGGCTGTTCCAGGTTGATGGTCGGCGGAATGATGTTGTCCTGCAGCGCCATCACCGAGAAGATCGCTTCCACGCCGCCGGCGGCACCCAGCAGGTGGCCGGTCATCGATTTGGTGGAGCTGACCATCATCTTGTAGGCGTGGTCGCCGAAGGCGGTCTTCATGGCCATGGTTTCGCCCAGATCGCCCAGCGGCGTGGAAGTGCCGTGTGCGTTGAGGTAGCCGACCTGGTCCGGGGTCACGCCGGCGTCCTTCAGCGCCATGGTCATGCAGCGCGCCGCGCCTTCGCCGTTCTCGGCCGGGGCGGTCATGTGGTACGCGTCGGAGCTGGCACCGAAGCCGGCCAGTTCGCAGTAGATCTTCGCGCCACGCGCCTTGGCGTGCTCGTACTCTTCCAGGATCAGGATGCCGGCACCGTCGCCCAGCACGAAGCCGTCACGGTCCTTGTCCCACGGGCGCGAGGCCTGCTGCGGGGCATCGTTGCGGGTGCTCATGGCCTTCATGGCGCAGAAGCCGCCCAGCGCGGTCGGCGAGGAGCCACGCTCGGCGCCACCGACCACCATCACGTCGGCATCGCCGTACTGGATCATGCGCATCGCGGTACCGATCGAATGATTCGAGGTCGCGCAGGCGGAGACGGCCGAGAACGACGGGCCCTTCAGCCCGGCGATGATGCTCAGCTGGCCCGGCAGCATGTTGATGATGGTCTTGGGCACGTAGAAGGGCGAAATCTTCTTGCCCTCGTGGAATTCGATGGTCTGCTCTTCGATGCCCAGCAGGCCGCCGATGCCGGCGCCGACGATGGCGCCCACGCGCTCGGCGTTGGCTTCGGTGATTTCCAGGCCCGAATCGTGCAGGGCCATGAACGAAGCGCCCAGGCCGTAATGAATGAACGGGTCCATCTTCTTGGCATCCTTGCCACTGACCCGGTACTTGCCGAACAACGGGTTGTCGGCGGTGATGTCAAAGCCCTTGACCTCACCTGCAATCTTGGTGGTGAACCGTTCCAGGTAGGCATCAGAAACGTTGGTCAGCGGACCGATGCCCGAACGACCGTGGGTGATGCCTTCCCAGCTGCTGGCCAGATCATTGCCCAACGGCGAGACGATACCCAGGCCGGTTACGACGACGCGACGCTTCATTGCTGATTCTCCTGACCCGCACGTATTCGACGGGTAACACGGTTTGCTTCGATGTGATGCTCAAACACACGGGGCCGCAACAGCGGCCCCATGGGGTGCGGTGCGCGGCGAGCTGAAGCCCGCACGCGCACAGCCGTCTGACATCAGGCCTTGACGTGGGCCTTGATGTAGTCGATGGCAGCCTGCACGGTGCTGATCTTCTCGGCTTCTTCGTCCGGGATCTCGCACTCGAACTCTTCTTCCAGGGCCATCACCAGCTCGACGGTGTCCAGCGAGTCAGCGCCCAGGTCATCGACGAACGATGCGCTGTTGGTGACTTCTTCTTCCTTGACGCCAAGCTGTTCGATGACGATTTTCTTGACGCGTTCTTCGATGGTGCTCATGGGATCTCGCTCCAGATGGAGTTGTGGTTCAAAAGTGGTCGCCATCTAAGGCGATGGCCGTGGGATAGTGTAGTGGAAACCGGCGCGACCTTGCATTGCTGCAAAAATCCCCGCAGATCAACCACTTGCGGCGCAATCCGTGCGCCCCTTGCTTACGGCATGTACATGCCGCCGTTCACATGGAGGGTTTCGCCGGTGATGTACCCGGCCGCCGGGCTAGCCAGGAAGGCCACCGCATGGGCGATGTCTTCCGGCGAACCGAGGCGTTCGAGGGCGATGTCGTTGATCAGGGCGGTGCGCGCTTCTTCCGGCAGCGCCTTGGTCATGTCGGTGTCGATGAAGCCGGGCGCAACCACGTTGACGGTGACGCCACGCGAGCCGATTTCCTTGGCCAGCGACTTGCTGAAACCGATGATGCCGGCCTTGGCGGCGGCATAGTTGGCCTGGCCGGCGTTGCCGGTCACGCCCACCACCGACGCGATGTTGATGATGCGGCCCTTGCGCGCCTTCATCATGCCGCGCATGACGGCCTTGCTGGTGCGGAACACGCTGGTCAGGTTGGTGTCGATGATCGACGCCCAGTCCTCGTCCTTCATGCGCATCAGCAGGTTGTCGCGGGTGATCCCGGCGTTGTTGACCAGGATCGAGATCGCGCCGAATTCCTTGGCGATGCCGTCCAGCACGCTGTCCAGCGCGGCCGCATCGGTCACATTCAGGGCGCGGCCGTGGCCAGCGTGGGCGGCCAGGCGCTCACCGATCGCGGCGGCGCCGGATTCGGTGGTGGCGGTGCCGATGACAGTGGCGCCCTGGGCGGCCAGCAGATCGGCGATGGCGGCACCAATGCCACGGCTGGCGCCGGTGACCAGTGCGATTTCACCCTGCAGGGGCTTGCTCATGATGTTTTCCTCAGGCTGGGGCGGCCGCCGCACCCGTGCCGCTTGCGGCGGCCACCGGTACGGTCGGCAGGAACAGGGGGATCAGGCCGACCACGTCTCGCGGGCGGTTTCGAAATCGCCCGGGGTAGCCAGCGAGCGACCATCGAGGGTCTTGTCGATGCGCTTGACCAGGCCGGTCAGCACCTTGCCCGGGCCGCACTCGGCGATCTGGGTGATGCCACGGGCAGCCAGGGCCTGCACGCAACCGGTCCACTGCACCGGCTGGTACAGCTGCTGCACCAGCGCGGTACGGATGGCATCGACGCCGTCATGCACCTTGGCATCGACGTTCTGCACCACCGGCAGCTGCGGCGCCTGCCAGGACAGACCGGCCATCACTTCGGCCAGGCGGTTGGCGGCTTCACGCATCAGCGGGGTGTGCGAGGGCACGCTGACGGCCAGCTTGACCGCCTTGCGCACGCCCTTTTCGGCCAGCAGCGCCAGCGCGCGGTCCACCGCATCGGCGTCGCCACCGATCACGATCTGGCCCGGCGAATTGAAGTTGGCCGGCACCACCACCTGGCTGCCCGCTGCTTCGGCGCAGACGTCCAGCACCAGCTGGTCTTCGGCGCCCAGCACGGCAGCCATGGCGCCCACGCCGGTCGGCGCGGCTTCCTGCATCAGCTGGCCGCGCAGGCGCACCAGATGGGCGCCGTCGTGCAGGCTCAGCGCGCCGGCAGCGACCAGTGCGGTGTACTCGCCCAGGCTGTGGCCGGCCAGCACCGACGGACGCGGACCGCCCACGGCGTGCCAGGCGCGCCACGCGCCGATGCTTGCCGCCAGCAGCGCCGGCTGGGTGTATTCGGTACGGTTGAGCATTTCCTCCGGGCCGCCCTGGGACAGCGCCCACAGGTCGACACCGGCACCATCGGATGCTTCGGTGAAGGCTTCACGCACCTGCGGGTGCAGCTCGGCCAGTTCGGCCAGCATGCCCACGGACTGCGAGCCCTGACCGGGGAAGACAAAAGCGAGGGTGGATACGGTCACGCGGTCATCCGCTTGTTGCAATCGAAGCGGGCCATGATAAGGGTGAATTCCCCGTGTCGTCTGTACGTGCGCGTATGCACGGCGTATGGAGCAATGGCGGGGTCGGATCCCTTTTCCTCCGGAAAAGGGCCCTGACCCCTGCCCGCCTTCAGCAGAACAGCTGCAGGATATCCAGCTCGCCGTCGGCGAAGAAGTCCATGCACAGCCCCACCACCATCATCAGGCCCAGCGTGGTGGCGCCATGGGTGATGAAGATCGAATGCGCCAATGCGCGCGCCGAGCGCCCCATCTTCATGCAGACCCGGGCCAGGCCCTGCAGGCGCCCGCTGACCGAATGCACGTGGGCGCGCACCGGCCCCTGCACGCTGTTCATGGCCTCGGCCATCATCGCCTGCAGGCGTTCGGGGCGGTCGCCGTAGTACTTGGCCACGCCGTAACCGAACATCAGCCAGTCGCGGGCCTGCGCCTCGGCCAGGTCCATTACTTCCAGCGGGTCTTCCTCGAAGTCGATGAAGCCCACCTTCTGCCCGTCCCAGGTGAGGTTGCGCGGCAGCGGCTGGCCGAAATAGGCCCCGCGCGCATGTGCCTCGGCCAGCGCCTGCATGGCGGCGGCCACCAGCCGGTCGCGGCCGGCCGCGTCGGCCTCGCGCAGGCAGGTATTGAAGGAGCTGCCGTTGTCGCCGATCACCAGCGCCGCATGGCCGCTGCCGATCACTTCAGGCACGTTGATGCCTTGTGCGTGCAGTTCGCCCAGGCGGCGCGCCTCGGTTTCGCGGGCCGCATCACCGCCGCGGTGCGGCGGCGGGCGCAGCGCGTCCAGCTGGAAACGATGGGCGACGAAGTTCAGCAGACCCAGGGCCAGCGCGCGGCTTCCCTTGCCGTACTGCTTCAGCCAGGCGCGCTGCCCTTCAATCACGATGGGCTCAACCATGACGGTTCTCCTAAACGCGTTACGGCCCCAGAGGGGCCGTAACGACAGATTCACGTTGTCGTAACTGACGCTATCAATAGCGCAGCAGAGCCGAACCCCACGTGAAGCCGCCACCGAAGGCTTCCAGCAGCAGCAGCTGGCCGCGCTCGACTTTGCCCGAACGCACGGCGGCGTCCAGCGCCAGCGGCACCGAGGCCGAGGAGGTGTTGCCGTGGCGATCGACGGTGACCACCACCTGGTCCATCGACATGTCCAGGCGCTTGGCCGTGGCTTCGATGATGCGCAGGTTGGCCTGGTGCGGAATCAGCCAATCCAGGTCGGACTTGTCCAGGCCGTTGGCCTCCAGGGTTTCGTCCACGACCGAGTCCAGCGCCTTCACGGCGTACTTGAACACGTCGTTGCCCTTCATGTTGATGGTGCCGCCGCCGTTGGCGCCGCCCTTGAAACCGACCGACACGCCCACCGGGTTCCACAGCAGCTCTTTCTTGCTGCCATCCGAATGCAGGTGGGTGCTGAGGATGCCGGTCTCTTCGTCGGCCTTCAGCACGACGGCGCCCGCGCCATCGCCGAACAGCACGCAGGTAGTGCGGTCTTCCCAGTCAACGATGCGGGTCAGGGTTTCCGTACCGATCACCAGCACGTGGCGGGCGTCGCCGGAACGGATGAATTTGTCGGCCACGCTGAGCGCGAACACGAAGCCCGAGCAGGCAGCGTTCACGTCGAAAGCGGGGCAACCCGATGCACCGAGCTTGGCCTGGATCAGGCACGCGGTGGACGGGAAAATCAGGTCAGGGGTGGTGGTACCCACCACGATCATGTCGAGCTGGCTGGCATCGATGCCGGCCGCTTCAAGCGCACGCAGCGCGGCCTGGTAGCCGAGATCGCTGGTGGTTTCGCCTTCGGCAGCAATGTGCCGTTCGCGGATACCGGTGCGCGTCTGGATCCACTCATCCGAGGTTTCGACCATTTTTTCCAGGTCGGCGTTGGTCAGGACTTTCTCCGGCAAATAGCTACCGGTGCCCGCGATCCTCGAGTAGATCCGCTTGCTCATCATGTTTCCTGTTGCGCGGGCCGCCGATCACCGGCACACCCGGGAAGAAAGGCGAAGGCCGCTGCCCATGGGCAGCGGCCTTCCCGGCACATCAATCTTCTTCGACGGCCGAGGTCTTGGTCTGGATGACCTTCTTGCCGCGGTAGAAACCGTCAGCAGTGATGTGGTGACGCAGGTGCACTTCGCCGGTGGTCGGGTCGGTCGACAGCTGCTTGGCGCTCAGGGCGTCATGCGCACGGCGCATACCGCGGCGGGACGGGGTGACACGGGATTTCTGGACAGCCATGGGATTGCTCCAAACTCGGTTCGTTTTTGCTTCGTCGTATCGTCGCGCAGGACGCCAGCGCCCAGCACACTTTCGCTTTCGCCGCAGCCGCCGACGACAATCCGGCTGCTAATGCTTCTATTCTTTCTTCAGGGCCGCCAACGCCGCAAACGGGTTGGCTTTCTTCGTTTCTTCTTCGCTCGGTGCCCAGTCCTGGTCGACGGCTTCACCGTCGGGCGACAACGGCACCACTGGCACCGCCAACACCAACTCGTCTTCGACCAGGTCCAGCGGCCGCAGCTGGCCATCTTCCGGCACCAGCAACGCCTCGTACTCCTCCGGCAGGGACGATTCCTCGTCCTCGTCGCGGATCAGGCCAAGCCTCTGGGTCATCTTCACCGGCAACAGGAATCGCTGCATGCTGCGCTGACAAGTCAGCGGCAGCGCGGTGTCGATGGTCAGTTCCACATAGGATACCCGCAAGACCTCGTCGCGACCGAATTCAAGCGAGTAATTGCACTCACCGTCGGTATCGGCGACCAAGCCCTGCAGGCGGGTCAATTCAGCCAAAGAGACCTGGCCGTCGAAGCGCCTGCGCGCTACAACCATCCGCCAAGCATCCAGCGTTTCGGGCACGTTCGCGGACATAAGCCGCTGAATACTAAGGATCAGCCCGCCCGCTGTCAAATACCCCGCCGGGCGGGACTTGCTGCGGGCCTTCACGCCGGGCCAGACTGCCCCGCCCTGCCCCGGAATTATCGCATGTCCGCCCTGCTGCTGGCCTCCACCTCCCGCTACCGCCGCGATCTGCTGCAACGGCTGGGCCTGCCCTTCGACTGCGCACGCCCGGACGTGGACGAGACCCCGGCCGCGGGCGAAGCACCGGCGGCGCTGGCCGTGCGCCTGGCCGCCGCCAAGGCCGCCGAAGTGGCCGCGCGCCACCCCGGTGCCTGGGTGATCGGCTCGGACCAGGTGGCCGACCTGGACGGCCAGCCGCTGGGCAAGCCAGGCACGGTGGACGCCGCCTGCGCACAGTTGGCCGCCATGTCCGGGAAGACTGTGCGCTTCCATACCGCCATCTGTCTCACCCGCAACGGAGACAGCCTGGCCGCCGTGGACGTGACCGAGGTCCGCTTCCGCGCCCTGGGCCAGGACGAGATCGCCCGCTACGTGGCCGCCGAACAGCCGCTGGACTGCGCCGGCAGCTTCAAATGTGAAGGGCTGGGCATCAGCCTGTTCGAGGCGATCGACAACCGCGACCCCACCGCGCTGGTCGGCCTGCCCCTTATCGCCCTGTGTGGCCTGCTGCGAAAGGCCGGCTTCGCCGTGCCGTGACCCCGGATGGGTAGAGTCGAGCTTGCTCGACTGAATGTACCCGCAGTCGAGCAAGCTCGACTCTACGTGCAAGCGGGCAAGCTCGACGCTACGGGTTACGGGGCGACCTCGAACGGTTGTTCCTGCCACTGCTCCACGCTGCCGTCGCGGCCATGCAGGCGCAGGCCCAGCCAATGCCGCCCGGGTGCCAGCGCGCGCGTATCCACGCTGGCATCGAAGCCCACGTGCGGGTGGGTGGGATCGGTGGTGCCCGGCCAGGCCGCCCGGATGTCGAGCTCGCGGCCATAGCGGGCATCGCCCAACGATTGGCCATCAAGCAGCACTTCCACGCGCGACAGCCCGACACCGTCCTTGAAGGCCCAGCCCTTCACCGCGAGCGGGCCTGACACGGTATCCCCATTGGCCGGCGCATCCAGCCAGGCCATCGCCGGGGTCACGCACGGCCCGTCTGCGCGCTGCGCTGGCAGACGGAACAACAGGAAGCGCTGGAAGCCATGATCGCTGCTGACCACGCGTGGCGGCGGCAGCGGCCCCACCTGTTCGCACACCGCGTGGTAACGCTGCAGCAGATCGCGATAACGCTGGTCGCTGGGCGACAGCACCAGCAGCATGGGCTGCTGCCGCTCCCCTTCATGCAGCAACTGCCACTGCGCCAGCTGCGCGCTGCGCCCATGCTTGTCATTGAGCGGATGCGGCAGCACTGCGATATCGCCGTCGCCCAGCTGGAAGCCCAGCTCTGCACCCACCTTGAAGTTGCCGGCCAGCACGCGGGTACCTTCCGGCATCTGCGCCAGCTCTTCGCGCACCGCCGCGGCCAGCGGCTGCCAACCCGCGAAGTTGCGCGGGTAGTACTTGTTGCCGGCCAACTGCTCGCGCAGCGCCGGTGAAGAGGCCATCAGGTAATAGGCGAATGCCAGCACCATGCCGGCACCGGCCAGCCACCAGCCCGTGCGCCGCAGCCCGCGCGGCCAGCCGTTGAGCACCACCGGCACCGCGACCAGCAGCGCCAGGTAGCCCGGCAGCGGCCAATGGAAACTGATGCGCTCCACATCGGTGAAGAAGCCCAGCACGAAGATGCCCAGCGTGGACACGCCGCCGACCAGGCCGAAGTAGCGCCACTGCACGCGCGCGCCACCACCGCTGCGGGTACCGGCCAGCGCCACCTTCCACATGGCGATGCACAGGATGGGCGTGACCAGCATCGGCTGGATGACCAGGAACCACAGCCCACGCCACTCGAACGCCCACGGATGGCGCTCGACCACCTGGAACTTCAGCCCGGCATCGTGGTTGTCGGCATTCCAGGCCAGCAGCGGCAACCAGGCCAGCACACCCACGGCCAGCGCCACCCACACGCGCGGGTCGGCCAGCATGCGCCGCCCCTGCGGCAGTGCCAGCAGGGCAATGAAGCCCACGCCGATGACACCGATGAAGCGGTAGTGGCTGAGTGCGCCGATCAGCAGGCCCAGGCCCAGCTTCACCGCCGAAGAGGCATCGACATTGCGCAGCAGGCGCGCACCGGCATCCAGGCACAGCACCGCCGCCAGCGCCATCGGCACATCGGGCACGGCCAACAGGCCCAGCGTGGCCGACAACGGCATCAACAAGGTCAGGCTGCCGGCCTGCCAACCGGCCACCGCGCCAAACCAGCGCGTGGCCACGCGCGATACCAGCAAGGGCAGCAGCGCACCAATGGCCAGGAACGGCAGGCGCAGCGCCAGCACATGATGCCCGCCGATTTCCACCCCCAGCCGGGCCAGCCACGCGGTCAGGCCGGGCAGATCGGAATAGGCGGCCGCGAGGTGCTGGCCCTCCTGCCAATAGAACGCCTCATCGACGAACAGGGGCAGCCGTGCGGCCACGACCAGCTTGGCCGCTGTGACGAGCGTCCATAACCAGACAAATATCGTGCGTGCGCGCTGTTCGCCCTGCATTGCTCTATGGATAGAATCGATGGGTTCCCGAACGTGAGACGATCATGACAGCTTCGTCCCCCATGCCCAGCATGCTAACCGATCAACTGCGCCAGTCCCTGCGCAATGCGCAGGACCAGGTCAACGCGCTGGTGCTGGGCAAGGCGCAGGAAGTCCGCCTGGCCTTCGTCGCCCTGCTTTCCGGTGGTCACCTGCTGATCGAGGATCTGCCCGGCCTGGGCAAGACCACGCTCGCGCACGCCCTGGCCAGCAGCCTGGGGCTGGGCTTCCAGCGCGTGCAGTTCACCTCCGATCTGCTGCCCGCCGATGTGCTGGGCGTATCGGTGTACGACGCCGGCAGCCGTCAGTTCCAGTTCCATCCCGGCCCGGTGTTCACCCACGTGCTGCTGGCCGACGAGATCAACCGCGCGCCGCCGCGCACGCAGAGCGCGCTGCTGGAAGCGATGGCCGAACAGCAGGTCACCCTGGACGGGCAGACGCATATCCTGCCGGACCCGTTCTTCGTGATCGCCACGCAGAACCCGGTGGACCTGTCCGGCACGTTCCCGCTGCCCGATTCGCAGCTGGACCGCTTCCTGCTGCGCCTGGCCATGGGCTACCCCAGCGCGCAGGCCGAGCGCGAGCTGCTGCGCGGCACCGACCGCCGCGACCTGATTGCACGTGCCGTGCCGCAGCTGGATGACAACCAGGTGCGGCAGCTGCGCGAAGCCGTCGGCCAGATCCACGTCAGTGACGCGCTGGTGGATTACGTGCAGGCCCTGCTGACCCGCAGCCGCCAGCATGCCGGCGTGCGCGTGGGCCTGTCACCGCGTGCCGGGCTGGCCCTGCTGCGCGCGGCCAAGGCGCATGCGTTGCTGCTGGGGCGCGGCCATGTGGTGCCCGAAGACGTGCAGACCCTGTTCGTGGCCGTGGCCGGGCACCGCCTGGTGGGCGACGCCGAATCCAGCGCGGGACCGGCATTGGCGCGCGCGATCCTGCAGACGGTGGCGGTCGATTGAACGCCTCCACGCGCTGGGCACGGCTGCAGTTGCTGGCGCGCCCGCGTTCGCCGGAGGCATTGCCGCAGCGGCTGGACCGCCGCCGCATCTACGTGCTGCCCACGCGCTTTGGCCTGTTCGTGGCCACCCTGCTGGCGGCCATGCTGCTGGGCGCACTGAACTACAACAACAACCCTGCCCTGCTGCTGGCCCTGCTGCTGGCGGCAGCAGCCGTCGCCAGTGCGATCGCCGCGCACCTGCAGCTGTCGGGCGTGCAGATCGATACGATCGCCGCCGAGCCGGTCGCGGCCGGGCAGACGCTGCGGCTGCGCATCGACCTTTCCGTGCGCGACCCGCGCGCGCGCCACGGGCTGCACCTGCAACTGGGCGAGCACCAGGCCTGGACCGACCTGCCGCCGCAGGGTCGCGCCGAGGTGGAACTGGATGTGCCCACCCAGCGCCGCGGCTGGCTCGACCTGCCCCGCATCCGCCTGTCCAGCACCCAACCGCTGGGCCTGGTACGGGCCTGGTCGTGGGTCTGGCCCGAACAGCCGCTGCTGGTCTATCCGCACCCCGAAGCGCAGGGCCCGGGCCTGCCTGAGCGCGGCAGCGACCCGCTGCACACCCGTGCCCACGCCAGCGGTGATGAACTGCACCAGCTGCGCCCGTACCGCGCGGGCGATCCGACCCGCAGCATCGCCTGGAAGCATTCGGCGCGGCGCGACAGCCTGCTGGTGCGCGAATACGAGAAACCGGTCGGCATTGAAGTGATGCTGGACTGGCGCATGCTGGCACCGATGGCCGCCGAAGCACGCATTGCGCGGCTGGCGCGCTGGGTCGACCTGGCCGAGCGCGAAGGCCGCCGCTACACCCTGCTGCTGCCCGGCCAGCCGGCGCTCGGCCCTGGCCAGGGCGCCAGCCACCACCATCTGTGCCTGCGCGCACTGGCACTGCTGCCACATGACTGACACCGCGCCCCTGATCGACCGCAACGCGCGCTACTGGACGCTGGCCAGTGCCGCACTGGCCCTGCTGCCGCTGCTGCTGCAGCTGCCCACCCTGCTGGCCGCGCTGTTCGCCGGCGCCGCCGTACTGACCGCACTGCTGTCGCAGCGTCGCGTGCTGCCGATGCCGGTGCGCGTGCTGCTGGTGCTGGCCATGCTGGGCGCCATCGTCTGGCAGATGGGCGCAGTGCGTCCCGGTCGCGACACCGGCTGCGCGCTGCTGGCCGCGATGCTGGCGATCAAATCCAGCGAGCTGCGCAGCCTGCGTGATGCGCGCAGCCTGATCGGCTTCGCCCTGTTCGCGCCGTTTGCGGCCTTCCTGCTCGACCAGGGGCCGCTGACCACCGCACTGGCCGCACTGGCCGGCATCAGCGGCCTGCTGGCGCTGCAGCGCCTGGCCCAGGGGGAAGGCCACAGTGCACCGGTGCCGCTGCGCGGCCAGCTGCGCGGCGTGGGCCGCCTGATGTTGATCGGCCTGCCGTTGGCGTTGGCCTGCTTCTGGCTGTTCCCGCGCCTGGCCACGCCGCTGTGGGGCATTCCCGATCGCGCCGTCGGCACCCCCGGCCTGTCCGACACCATGGAGCCGGATCAGTGGCTGGACCTGATGGCCGACGATACGCCGGCCCTGCGCGTGCAGTTCTTCGGTGCGGCGCCGGCACCGGAGCAGCGCTACTGGCGTGGCCCGGTGATGACCCGCTTCGATGGCCACGTCTGGCGGCGCGATCCCACCGCGCAGTTCCGCGCCCCGCCCGCAGTGGAACAGACCGCATCGGGTTGGGATTACCAGATCGACTACGAACCCACCGACCGCCGCCAACTGGTGGCGCTGGACCTGCCGCGCAGCGCGCCGGCCGGGACGCGCCTGGATGCGGACATGAGCCTGTCCAGCGACCGTCGCCTGAGCACGCTGACCCGCTGGCGCCTGCAATCGGCCCCGTCACGCCGCTTCGATGCCACGTTGTCGGCCGAACAGCGCCGCGCCGCATTGCAGTTGCCCGCAGGCTTCAACCCGCGCACAGCAACGCTGGCCCGGCAGTGGCGCCAGGAAGCGGGCAACGACGATGCCGCCGTGGTCCGCCGGGCGCTGGCCTGGATCACCGCTGACTTCTCCTACACGCTGGAAACCCCAGTGGCCGGGCGCGACCCGGTCGATGCCTTCCTGTTCGATTACAAGGCCGGCTTCTGCCAGCACTTCAGTTCCGCGTTCGTGGTGCTGATGCGCAACGCCGGCATTCCTGCGCGGGTGGTGACCGGTTTCGCCGGCGGTACCCGCAACCGCATCGGCAACTACTGGGTGGTGCGGCGCATGGACGCCCACGCCTGGGCCGAAGTGTGGCTGCCGCAACAGGGCTGGGTGCGGGTGGACCCGACCGCCGCCGTGGCGCCGGAGCGGATCCTGGACACGCTGGACGACCGCCTGCAGGCCGGCACCGATACCGGCCTGCAACAGCGCTGGCTGCAGATCGGCCAGGTGGGCGATTGGCTGCGCCGCGGGTGGAACGACCTGGTGTTGTCGTTTGACGCACGCCGCCAGCAGCAGATGCTGCAGCCACTGGGGCTGGACGATCTGGGGCCGGGACAGCTGCTGGCCGGCTTCGTGACGGCCGCGTTGCTGGCGCTGGCCTGGATGGCCTGGCTGCTGGCCCGTGGCGAACGCGAGCGCGATCCGCTGCTGCGCGCCTGGCACCGTCTGGGCCGTCGCTACACGCGACGTGGCCTGGGCCGCGAACCGCACGAGCCGCCCATGGCGTGGGCCCAGCGCGTGCATGCCCAGCAACCTGATCCAGCCCTGCTGGCACTCAGCCAGCGTTTCGCTGACGCGCGTTACGCTGGCACTTGCACCGACCTCGCCGCATTATTGCGGGACCTGCGCAGGCATCGCCCGTCTTCCGGAGCTTCCCAATGAAAACCAAGTTCCTTCTTACTGCCGTGGCCACGCTGGCCCTGTCGGCCTGCGCAACGGCACCCAAGCCGCTGCAGGGACAGTTCAGCCTGGTCTCCCCGCGCGACTCGGTCGCCACCCAGCAGGTCGGCACGCCGGTCCGTTGGGGCGGGCGCATCATTGAAACCCTGCCCGGCCAGGGCGAGACCTGCTTCCAGATGATCTCGCGCCCGCTCAATGGCAGTGGCCGCCCGAACACCACCTCGTCGGACGCCAGCGATGGCCGCTTCATCGCCTGCCGCGCCGGCTTCTACGACCCGGCCGTGTTTGAAGCCGGCCGCGATGTGACCTTCATCGGCAAGATCGACGGCTATTCCAATACGCGCATCGGTGACTACGACTACCGCCTGCCGAAGCTGGCCGCCGATGTCATCTACCTGTGGCCGGAACAGCGCCAGGTCGATGTGGTGCCCTACCCGTACGGTCCGTATGGCCCGTGGGGCCCGGGCCCGTACTGGGGCTACGGCCGCTGGGGCTGGTGGTAAGTACAGAAAGGCCGCCCCAGGGCGGCCTTTTTTACGGGTGCCATCACCGTGGCCACGCGCGGATGCGGTGACCTCAACGCCCCGGCGTACCGAAATGGCCCAGCGGCGCGCCGGCCAGCAGGTGCATGTGGATATGGAACACGGTCTGCCCGGCGTGCTCGCGGCAGTTCATCACGATGCGGTAGCCGTCCTCGGCGAAACCTTCGCTGCGCGCGTAGGCCGCAGCCGCCAGCGCCAGTTTGCCGATCAGGTGCGCCTGCGACGGCTGCAGATCATCCAGGGTGGGAATGATCTCGTTCTTCGGAATGAACAGCACGTGCACCGGTGCCTGCGGTGCAATGTCCTTGAAGCCCAGCACCTCGTCATCTTCGTAGACGATGGTGGCCGGGATCTCGCGGCGGATGATCTTGCTGAAAAGGGTTTCGCTGCTCATGGTCGGCCTCGGCGGGATATCCCCCGCATTGTAGGCCGGCGATAGCGGGCGTTGCCCGGCCGCGCGTCAGTCGCGGAATTCGCTGCGCGTGCCGAAGGCGTGCGACAGCGTGCCGCGATCCACGTATTCCAGTTCGCCGCCCAACGGCAGGCCCTGGGCCAGGCGGCTGGGCCGCACCTGGCGTGCGCGCGCCAACTGCGCCAGATAGTGCGCGGTCGCCTCACCTTCGACGGTGGCGCTGGTGGCGATGATCAGTTCCTGCACCTCGCCCTGGGCCAGGCGCTGCTCCAGCTGTTCCAGGCCCAGTTCGCGCGGGCCCACGCCATCGAGCGGCGACAGCCGCCCCTGCAGGACGAAGTAGACACCACGGAAGCCGGTCGCGTTTTCAATGGCCAGGCGGTCGGCCGGCGATTCCACCACGCACAGCTGGCTGCGCTCGCGGCTGCCATTGGCGCAGGTGGGGCACACCTCGCTTTCGCTGAAATCGCGGCACTGCGCGCAGTGGCCGATGCGCTCCACCGCCAGCGCCAACGTTTCGGCCAGGCGCTGGCCGCCCTCGCGCTCGCGTTCCAGCAGGTGGTAGGCCATGCGCTGGGCCGTCTTCTGGCCCACGCCCGGCAGCACCCGCAGCGCATCGATCAGTTGTTCAAGCAGAGGTGCGGACACGGCGGCAGGCTTTGTAGAGTCGAGCTTGCTCGACTGAAGGGCTTGGTAGAGTCGAGCTTGCTCGACTGA
>NZ_JBWJPD010000020.1:0-93395 GCF_056393165.1 Stenotrophomonas sp. Steno-C17 | reverse complement strand
GCGTCCCCCGCAACCGGACCCACCCCGCCATCCCACGGATACCCAGCTTTTGACGTTGCTGTTGACGTTGACGTTGATTCAGCAGGTGCAGGGCCGCAGGCCCTGCATCAAACCCCACCCACTGACGTGATGCTCATGCCGCCTGCGCGACCCTGTGGGTTCATGCAATGAGCGAGGGTCTGCGGTGGGCTGGCAACATGTGCAGGACTATCTGTGGCCGATCGGTGCGGCGCTGCTGCTCGGTGGCCTGGCCGCGTGGGGCGTTCTGGCCCTGTATCGGCGCCTGCGTGGGCGCGACCGGCGGCGCGCGCGCATTGGCCGGGTGATCGGGCCGCCATTGGCGATGGCACTGCCGCTGTTGCTGCTGGTGCCGGCGCTGCAGGCCACGCCGCTGCCCGAGCGCATGCTGGACCAGGTGCTGCGCGGCGTGCATATCGGCCTGACTGCCTGTTTCATCTGGCTGCTGGTGCGTGGTGTGGCGGCCGGCGAGCGCGCGATCCTGCGCAGCCATCCCATCGATGTGTCCGACAACCTGGAGGCGCGCCGCATCCAGACCCAGACGCGCGTGCTCAGCCGCGTGTTGATGGGCGGCATCATCGTGCTCGGCGCGTCGCTGGTGCTGCTCACCTTCCCGATGGTGCAGAAGATCGGCACCGCGCTGCTGGCGTCGGCGGGGCTGATCGGCCTGGTTGCGGGTATCGCGGCCAAGCCGGTGTTCGGCAACCTGATTGCCGGCCTGCAGATCGCCGTCACCCAGCCGATCCGGCTGGATGATGTGGTGATCGTGGAAGGCGAGTGGGGCCGCATCGAGGAAATCGGCAGCAGCTACGTGGTGGTGCGCATCTGGGACGAGCGGCGCATGGTGGTGCCCTTGACCTGGTTCATCGAACACCCGTTCCAGAACTGGACGCGGCGCAGTGCCGATCTGCTCGGCACGGCCTTCCTGTGGCTGGACTATCGCGCGCCGATCGCTGCGATCCGTACCGAGCTTGAGCGCATCTGTCATGGCGAGGCGCTGTGGGATGGACGCGTCTGCGTGACCCAGGTGACGGAAACCAGCGAGCGGGCGATCCAGGTGCGATTGCTGGTCAGTGCGCGCAACTCCGGTGATGCCTTCGATCTGCGCTGCCTGGTGCGCGAGCGCATGCTGGATTTCCTGGCCCGTGAACACCCGCAGGCGCTGCCGCAGGTGCGGGCACGGTTGCACCAGGACGATGAGATGGACATGCCGCGCGGGCCGCGCGCGCGTACCGCCGATGTGCGCTCGCCCGGCGCGGAAGATGGCGAGGCGGCGATCGTGCCGGTGGAATCCCTGCCGGACCGGTAGCGCCGGGCCATGCCCAACGCGCGCAGCGGCATGGCGCGATCAGGGATCGCCGGTGTCGATCAGTGCATCGGTGTCGAAATGCGGCGGCCGGCGCGCGCGGGTGCGCTGTTCATAGGCATAGCCCATTTCGATCAGCTTCGGCTCGCTCCACGCGGTGCCCATGAACAGCAGGCCCGCCGGCAGGCCGTCAATCTGTCCCATCGGCACGGTCAGGCTGGGGTAGCCGGCCACGGCGGCGACGCTGTAGCTCTCGCCGGGGAAGTCGTCGCCGCGGCTGCGCAGCGGCCAGGCGGTGCCGGTGGTGGGCGCCACCAGTGCGTCCAGCCGTTGTGCCGCCAGTGCCGCATCAATGCCTTCCGGGCCGGCCAGGCGACGGGCGTCGCTGCGCGCGCGGATGTAGGCCGGGTCGGACAGGCCCGGGGTGGCGTTGGCCTCCTCCAGCAGCGACTGGCCGAAGCGGCCCAGTTCCTGTCCGCGGTTGGCCTGGTTGAAGGCAATCAGCTCGGACAGGCTGCGCAGCGGCGCGTGGTAGGTGGTGAAGTAGCGCTCCAGGCCCGCCTTGAACTCGTACAGCAGCACCAGGCGCTCGGCATCGGCCCAGGCGCCGGCATTGGGCAGTTGCACCGGCACCACTACGGCGCCGGCGCGGCGCAGTTCCGCCGCCGCCTGCTGCATCAACGGGGCCATGCCGGGGTACTGCCACAGCGGGGTCTGCAGCAGGCCGATGCGCTTGCCGCGCAGGCCGTCCGGATCGAGCCGTGCGGTGTAGTCGTAGACCGCGCGGCCAGGCATGGTGGCGGTGGCCGGGTCGGCGGCGTCGCGACCGGCAATGGCGGTCAGGACTGCGGCGGCGTCGGCCACGCTGCGGGTCATCGGCCCGGCCGTGTCCTGGCTGAAGCTGATCGGGATGATGCCTTCGCGGCTGACCAGGCCGACGGTGGGCTTCAGGCCGACCACGCCATTGATGGCCGCCGGGCAGACGATGCTGCCGTCGGTTTCGGTGCCGATCGCTACGCTGCCCAGGTTGGCCGCGACGGCCACCGCACTGCCGCTGCTGGAGCCGCAGGGCGAATGGCTGAGGCGGTAGGGATTGCGGGTCTGGCCGCCGCGTGCGCTCCAGCCGGACACCGAATTGGCGTCGCGGAAGTTCGCCCATTCGCTCAGGTTGGTCTTGCCCAGCACCACGGCCCCGGCCTCGCGCAGGCGCCGCACCAGGTAGGCGTCGCCGGGGCGGAAGCCCTGCAGGGCCAGCGAGCCGGCGCTGGTGGCCATGGGCGCGGCGTTGATGTTGTCCTTCAGCAGCACCGGGATGCCGTGCAGGGGGCCGCGCAGGCGCCCGCTGCGGCGTTCACGGTCGCGCTCGCCGGCTTCCTTCAGGGCATCGGGATTGAGCTCGATGATCGCGCGCAGGCGCGGCCCGGTCCGGTCCAGCGCGGCGATGCGCTGCAGGTAGGCGCCGGTCAGGGTGACGCTGTCCAGTTCCCCGGCGACCATGCGCGCCTGCAGATCGGCCACGTCGGTTTCTGCGTACGGGAAGGGCGCGGTGGCGGCCGCCGGTTCGGCGGCGTGGGCGCTGGGCGCAGGCGAGCTGCAGCCTGCACTGGACAGTGCAGCCAACACAGTGATCAGGCAGACGGACAGGGTAGGCAGGGACAGGCGCATGGCTGGGCGTGCGAGGCTCCGGCAGCCAGTCTAGCCGCTGCTCAGCGCTTGCGCTTGCGCAGGTCGCGCGCCAGCACGTAGACCACCACCAGGTTGATGACCAGCACGCTGGCCGAGGCCCAGCCGGGGTGGCGGATGATGGCGTAGATATCGAAGGGCAGGTAGATCGAGGCGGTCAGGCAGCCCAGCCATGAGGCCCAGGCCTTGGCCTTCCACAGGCCCCAGGCTTCGACCAGGTGCAGCAGGCCGTAGGCGATCATCGCCGCTGCGGCCAGGTGCACCGCGTCGGGACTGATCATGTTCAACAGCGAGGGCAGGGTGCCGTGATCCGGGTCCAGACTGAAACGCCGGATCAGGGCATTGATCCCGTCGCGAAGCGGCTGCGGACCGAGCACTTCCAGCCCGGTCGCGGCCAACAACGCCAGCATCGCCTTGCTCGCTTCGAGCAGGGCGATGACATGGAGGCCCGGATGCCGATGCGGATCCGGGTTGTAGCCATTCTGGCTCACGGTCTGCTGGCTCAGCCGCCGCGCGATGCCTTCTTGCGGTCGCTTTCGGTCAGGAACTTCTTGCGCAGACGGATCTCCTTCGGGGTGATCTCGACCAGCTCGTCGTCTTCGATGAAGTCCAGGGCCTGTTCCAGCGAGTACTTGATCGCCGGGGTCAGCTGGATCGCATCGTCCTTGCCCGAAGCGCGCATGTTGGTCAGCGGCTTGGTCTTGATGGCGTTGACGGTCAGGTCGTTGTCCTTGGAGTGGATACCGACCAGCTGACCTTCATACACGTTGTCGCCTTCAGCAGCGAAGAGCTTGCCGCGTTCCTGCAGCGGGCCCAGCGAGTAGGCGGGGGTGACGCCCGGCGCATTGGCGATCATCACGCCGTTGATGCGCTTGGCGATGGCGCCCTGTTCCTTCGGACCGTAGTGGTCGAACACGTGGAACAGCAGGCCCGAACCCTGGGTGAGGGTCTTGAACTCGTTCTGGAAGCCGATCAGGCCACGGGCCGGGATCGAGTATTCCAGGCGCACGCGGCCCTTGCCGTCCGGCTCCATGTTCTTCAGCTGGCCCTTGCGGGTGCCCAGCTTTTCCATCACGCCGCCCTGGTGCACTTCTTCGATGTCCACCACCAGCTGCTCGATCGGCTCCATCATCTGGCCGTCGATTTCCTTGATGATCACTTCCGGGCGCGACACGGCCAGCTCGTAGCCTTCGCGGCGCATGTTCTCGATCAGCACCGACAGGTGCAGTTCGCCACGGCCGGAGACCAGGAACTTGTCGGCGTCTTCCAGCTGTTCGACCTTCAGGGCCACGTTGTGGACCTTTTCACGGTCCAGGCGGTCCTTGATCTGGCGGCTGGTCAGGAACTTGCCACCGGACAGGTCCTTGTTGCCGGCGAACGGCGAGTTGTTCACCTGGAAGGTCATCGAGATGGTCGGCTCGTCGACGGTCAGGGCCGGCAGGGCTTCCGGGGTGTCCGGGTGGCACAGGGTGTCGGAGATGGTCAGCTCCGGAATACCGGAGATGGCGACGATGTCACCGGCTTCGGCGGTGTCCTGCTCGATGCGCTCCAGGCCCAGGAAGCCCAGCACCTGCGCGACCTTGCCGTTGCGCTTCTTGCCTTCACGGTCGATGACCGCGACCTGCATGTTCTTCTTCAGGGTGCCGCGCTGGATGCGGCCGATGCCGATCACGCCCACGAAGTTGTTGTAGTCCAGCTGGCTGATGCGCATCTGGAAGGCGCCTTCCGGATCGACTTCCGGCTTCGGCGCATGCTGCATGATCGCTTCGTACAGCGGGGTCATGTCGCCGTCGCGCACGGTGTCTTCCAGGCCGGCATAGCCGTTCAGGGCCGAGGCGTAGACGATCGGGAAGTCCAGCTGCTCGTTGGTGGCGCCGAGCTTGTCGAACAGGTCGAACACCTGGTCGATCACCCACTCCGGACGCGAGCCCGGGCGGTCAACCTTGTTGACCACCACGATCGGCTTGAAGCCCATCGCGAAGGCCTTCTGGGTGACGAAACGGGTCTGCGGCATCGGGCCGTCCATCGCGTCGACCAGGATCAGCACGGTGTCGACCATCGACAGCACGCGCTCGACCTCACCGCCGAAGTCGGCGTGCCCCGGGGTGTCGACGATGTTGATCCGGTTCTTGATACCGGTCTTCTTGTCTTCCCAGGTGATGGCGGTGTTCTTGGCCAGGATGGTGATGCCGCGTTCCTTTTCCTGATCGTTGCTGTCCATCACGCGCTCGGCGAGGACGGTGCGCTCGGACAGGGTGCCGGACTGCTTCAGCAGCTGGTCGACCAGGGTGGTCTTGCCATGGTCGACGTGGGCGACGATGGCGATGTTGCGAAGATTTTCGATGGACATGCGAAAGGGGGCCAGTCGGCGCCGGATTTGGAAAAAGAAGTCCAACATTATACGTCTAACTTGACGCTTGGCGAAAACCCATGTTGCAGGACCGCCCGAGCCCCATTCAGCTGGGGCCTGAACGCGGGGCAGGGGCTGCGCCGATGGTCGAAGCCGCCAGCGCCACGGGGCAGGTGTAAACTAGGTGGCTAGACGCGTTCCCCTCTGCATCAAGGATCTTCATGTCCCTCATCGCCACTTTCGACACCACCCAGGGCCCGATCAAGGTCGAGCTGTTCGCCGACAAGGCGCCGCTGACCGTCGCCAACTTCGTGAACCTGGTCAAGCACGGCTTCTATGACGGCCTGATCTTCCACCGCGTGATCGCCGACTTCATGATCCAGGGCGGCTGCCCGCAGGGTCGTGGCACCGGCGGCCCGGGCTACAAGTTCGAAGACGAAACCAACAACGGCGTGAAGCACGAGGTCGGTTCGCTGTCGATGGCCAATGCCGGCCCGAACACCAATGGCAGCCAGTTCTTCATCACCCACATCAAGACCGATTGGCTGGACGGCCGCCACACCGTGTTCGGCAAGGTGCTGGAAGGCCAGGCCATCGTGGATTCGGTCAAGCAGGGCGACGTGATCCATTCGATCACCCTGGAAGGCGATGTCGATGCCGCGCTGGCCGCCAAGGCCGACCGCGTGGCCGAGTGGAACAAGCTGCTCGCCGCCTGATCCCCCTTTGAAACGGCCACCCACGGGTGGCCGTTTCCACGTTCCCCGCCGCCCGCCAGGCCTGCGTGGCCACGCCCGCGGCGTCCTATCCAACGCTTGCAAGCAAGAGGAAACCCCCATGAAAGCACCCGTTCGTGTTGCTGTGACCGGCGCTGCCGGCCAGATCGGCTACGCCCTGCTGTTCCGTATCGCCTCCGGCGAAATGCTGGGCAAGGACCAGCCGGTCATCCTGCAGCTGCTGGAACTGCCGGTGGACAAGGCCCAGGCCGCCCTGAAGGGCGTGATGATGGAACTGGAAGACTGCGCCTTCCCGCTGCTGGCCGGCATGGTCGGCACCGACGACGCCGAAGTGGCCTTCAAGGACGCCGACATCGCCCTGCTGGTCGGCGCGCGTCCGCGCGGCCCGGGCATGGAGCGCAAGGACCTGCTGCTGGAAAATGCCAAGATCTTCACCGCCCAGGGCGCGGCGCTGAACAAGGTCGCCAGCCGTGACGTGAAGGTGCTGGTGGTCGGCAACCCGGCCAACACCAATGCCTACATCGCCATGAAGTCGGCCCCGGACCTGAAGCCGGAAAACTTCACCGCCATGCTGCGCCTGGACCACAACCGCGCGCTGAGCCAGCTGTCGAACAAGCTGGGCAAGCCGGTTGGCGGCATGGAAAAGCTGGTGGTGTGGGGCAACCACAGCCCGACCATGTACCCGGACTACCGTTTCGCCACCGCCGATGGCGCGTCCATCGCCGATGCGATCAACGACCAGGAATGGAACGCCAACACCTTCATTCCGACCGTGGGCAAGCGCGGTGCGGCCATCATCGAAGCCCGCGGCTCGTCCTCGGCTGCTTCGGCTGCCAACGCCGCCATCGACCACGTGCGTGACTGGGTGCTGGGCAGCAACGGCAAGTGGGTCACCATGGGCGTGCCGTCCGACGGTTCCTACGGCATTCCGGAAGGCGTGATCTTCGGCTTCGCCGTGACCACCGAGAACGGCAAGTACACCCTGGTGAAGGATCTGCCGATCGACGACTTCAGCCAGAAGTACATCGACAAGACCCTGGCCGAGCTGGAAGAAGAGCGCTCCGGCGTGGCCCACCTGCTGGGCTGATACGGGCCTCGGCCGGTACGCAGAAAGCGGGGAAGCTTCGGCTTCCCCGTTTTCGTTTGAACGACGACGGACACCGATGATCCACCTGCATTACATCGATGACGCGCTGCTGCTGGCCGAGAAGCCGGCCGGCCTGCTGTCCGTGCCGGGCCGCAGCGAAGAGAACCAGGACTGCGTGGTGGCGCGGCTGCAGGCGCTGTACCCGGACGCGTTGACCGTGCACCGGCTGGACCAGGTCACGTCCGGCCTGCTGCTGCACGCACGCGGCAAGGCGATGCAGGCCGCGTTGTCGATGCAGTTCGAGCAGCGGCGCGTGAGCAAGCGTTACGAGGCGGTGCTGCAGGGCCTGCTGGCCGACGATGCCGGTGAAGTGGATCTGCCGTTGATCGTGGATTGGCCGAACCGGCCGAAGCAGATGGTTGACCACGACCGCGGCAAGCCGGCGCTGACGCGCTGGCAGGTGCTGGCGCGGGATGTGCAGGCGGGCACCACGCGCGTGGCGCTGGAACCGGTGACGGGCCGCAGCCATCAGTTGCGCCTGCACATGGCCAGTGTTGGCCATCCCATCGTCGGTGACGTGCTGTATGGCGCCGCGCCGGCGCAGCGGGTGCATCTGCATGCGTGCGCGTTGGCGTTCACCCATCCGGTAACGGGTGCTGCGCTGGCATTCGAGTCTGCGGCACCGTTCTAGGGGGTTCGGCAGGGCTTGCAGCCCTGCACCTGCTTTGGGGCAACAGCAACAGCAACAGCGCGCATTCCGTGGGATGGCGGGGTGGTGTGGGCTTGCAGGACACGCCGTAAACCCGTCCATGGGGGCTCGTAGGCGCCTTGCTCGCGCGCGCAATCCTGCGCGCGCGGCAAGACCGGGGTTGGGCGTCCTGCCCAACCCGCCCGAGGCATGCCTCGGGCCCATGGCGCCTGCGGTCCTGCAAGCCCACACCGCCCCGCCTCTGACAGATTCACGCGGCTGTTGGTAGGTGTCGACCTTGGTCGACACATCTGTCAGATATCGAATGAATTCATTCGTGTCGACCAAGGTCGACACCTACCAGAGCAGAATGCCTTCCGACAGATCGCAGATAACTGTCGAAGGCGGGGTGGGTCCGGTTGCGGGGGTGTCCGCGGCATGGATGCCGCGGCCAAGCCCCCATGGACGGGTTTACGGCGTCCCCCGCAACCGGACCCACCCCGCCATCCCCAGGAAGCCAGCGTTTGACGTTGACGTTGACGTTGACGTCAGCAGGTGCAGGGCTGCAAGCCCTGCACACCACACCCACCCCCTACCAAGGTAGGGCGGTCCGGGCGCCAGCCCGGCACTATGCTCGATCCCATGACTTTGTCTGGGAGGGCTGCGTCATGAACTACGAGGAAACCTACCGCCGTTCGATCGACGAGCCGGAGGCATTCTGGGGCGAGGAAGCCAAGCGCATCCATTGGCACACCCCGCCACAGCAGGTGCTGGATTACAGCAACCCGCCGTTCCGCCGCTGGTTCGTCGGCGGTGAAACCAATCTCTGCTACAACGCGGTCGATCGCCATCTGGCCGATCGCCCCGATCAACTGGCGCTGGTGGCGGTGTCCACTGAAACCAACGTCACCCGCGAAATCACCTACCGGCAGCTGTACCGCGAAGTGAATGACTTCGCCGCGGTGCTGCAGCACCTGGGCGTGGGCAAGGGCGACCGGGTGGTGATCTACATGCCCAACATGGCCGAAGCCGTGTTCGCCATGCTCGCCTGCGCGCGCATCGGCGCCGTGCATTCGGTGGTGTTCGGTGGCTTCGCCGCGCACAACCTCGCGCTGCGCATCGACGATGCCAGGCCCAAGCTGCTGATCGCCGCCGATGCGGGCATGCGCGGTGGCAAGGTCATTCCCTACAAGGGCATGGTCGATGCGGCCTGCGCCGAGGCGGACAATCCGCCGCCCCATGTGCTGATCGTGTCGCGCGGACTGGATGCGGCCGAGCCGCGCGTGGCCGGTCGCGATGTGGACTACGCCACGCTGCGTGCACAGGTGGGCGAGGTGGACGTGCCGGTGACCTGGCTTGAATCGAGCGAGCCCAGCTACCTGCTGTATACCTCCGGCACCACCGGCAAGCCCAAGGGCGTGCAGCGCGACGTGGGCGGCTATGCGGTGGCCATGGCGCAGTCGATGGAGACGGTGTTCGACTGCCGCCCGGGCCAGGTGATGTTCTCCACCTCCGATGTCGGCTGGGCCGTCGGCCATTCCTACAACGTGTACGGCCCGCTGATCGGTGGCTGCACCTCGCTGCTGTACGAAGGCCTGCCGACCAATCCGGATCCGGGCATCTGGTGGGCACTGTGCGAACAGTATGGCGTGCGCACGATGTTCTCTTCGCCCACGGCGATCCGTGTGCTGAAGAAGCACGATGCCGATTTCATCCATCGCCAC
This sequence comes from Stenotrophomonas sp. Steno-C17, assembly GCF_056393165.1. Lineage (NCBI taxonomy): Bacteria > Pseudomonadati > Pseudomonadota > Gammaproteobacteria > Lysobacterales > Lysobacteraceae > Stenotrophomonas > Stenotrophomonas sp. Steno-C17. The sequence continues at coordinate 83,805 of NZ_JBWJPD010000020.1, read as the reverse complement.
GACCTGGATGCGCTGAAGTACCTGTTCCTGGCCGGTGAGCCTCTGGATGAGCCCACCGCGCACTGGATCAACGACGCGCTGGGCAAGCCGGTGATCGACAATTACTGGCAGACGGAAACGGGCTGGCCGGCACTGACCCTGCTGCCCGGCCTGGACATGAAGCCGGTGCGCTTCGGTTCCCCGGGCTTCCCCAATCTCGGTTACCGCATGAAGGTGATCGATGAGAACACCGGTGAAGAAGTCGCCGCCGGGCAGAAGGGCGTGCTGGTGGTTACGCCGCCATTGCCGCCGGGCTGCATGAGCACGGTCTGGAACGACGACGCGCGCTTCCTGCAGAGCTACTTCAGCCACTTCAAGGAACTGCTGTACAGCTCGCTGGACTGGGCGATCCGCGATGACGAGGGCTATACCTTCATCCTCGGCCGCACCGACGATGTGATCAACGTGGCCGGCCACCGGCTGGGCACGCGCGAGATCGAAGAGGCCATTTCCGGCCACCCGCGCGTGGCCGAAGCGGCGGTGATCGGGGTGAAGGATGAGCTGAAGGGGCAGGTGCCGCTGGTGTTCGTCACGCTGAAGCAGGGGTTGCAGGGCGATGATCCGGCGCCGGTGGTGGCCGAGATGATGGCCGCCGTTACCGCCTCGCTCGGTGCGGTGGCGCGGCCGGCGCACATCCACGTGGTCAACGCGCTGCCCAAGACCCGCTCGGGCAAGCTGCTGCGGCGTTCGCTGCAGGCACTGGCCGAACAACGCGATCCGGGCGATCTGTCCACCCTGGATGATCCCGGCGCGCTGGAAGAGATCCGCCGCGCGCTGGGGCGGTAACCCCTGCTCCGGTAGAGTCGAGCTTGCTCGACTGCTCTGAGCAGGGCAGTCGAGCAAGCTCGACTCTACCGGGCTATCTGCAGCAGTCGAGCAAGCTCGACTCTACCGGGCTATCTGGGGCAGTCGAGCAAGCTCGACTCTACGCGTCGGGACATGCGCTAAGCTCGGCCGCAGACAACGCGCACCAGGCAAGGGGGATGCATGGCATTGCTGCATGGCAAGACGGCCGCTGGCCGCCAGGAAATCGAAGATCGGGGCCGGCGCCTGCCGGCGGCGCTGCGTTCGATCCTGCTGATGGTCGACGGGCAACGCAACGACACGGAACTGCAGGTGCTGTTCGACGGCCTGCGTGCACCACCGGATGCCTTGCAGCAGCTCAGCGCGCTGGGGCTGATAGAAGTGGTTGGCGGCGCGGTCGACGTGGTGCCCGCGCGCGGCATCAGCAGCGGGCGCGAACAGGATCCGGCCCTCTACCAGCAGCTGTATGACGCAATGAGCGAGGCGGTGCGCCGCCACCTGGGCCTGAAGGGCTATTTCCTGCAGTTGAAGATCGAGCGCTGCAAGGATGCGCTGGCGTTGGAGCGGCTGTGCCCGGAATTGCTTGCGGCAGTGGGCAGTGCGCGCAGTCCGGCACTGGCCCAGCGCTGGTGGCAGGAAACCCAGGCCCGCCTTGCCGCCACCGTCGCCGGGGTCGTGCCCGGCTGAGGCAGGGCGTACAGTGGTCTGCTTGTTACTCTGGAAGCACCACGTGCAGGACGACATCGACGACACCGACACCCCGGGCTGGGATGCGATCAACGCGGCCCTGGCGCCGCTGTACGCCGGGCAGACGCCGCAGCACTTCGGTACCGCGCTGCCGTACACGCTGGGCGGCCAGGACCCGCTGGACGGCATCAGCGTGTACTGGGCCGACCTGCCGCAGCCGCACTGGCACTACGTGACCTACGGCTTTTCCGAGCTGTATGCCAAGGAAAGCAGCGATGCGCAGGTCAGCGGCTACGGGTTCGAACTGACCTTCCGCCTGGCCGCCCGTGCCGGTGAAAGCGCAGGCAGCACCCCGCCGGTGTGGCCGATGAACCTGCTGCAGAACCTGGCGCGCTATGTATTCGGCAGCGGCAACGTGTTCGAGGATGGCCACCATCTGAATGCCAACGGCCCGATCGCGCTGGAGACTGACACACGCCTGTGCCACCTGGCCTTTGTTTCCGATCCGCAGTTGCCGCCGCGCGATACCGCCAACGGTCACCTGCAGTTCCTGCAGCTGGTCGGCTTGACCGACGAAGAAATGGAAGCGATCAAGCGCTGGTCGACCCGTGGCGTGCTGCAGGTGCTGGAACCGGCCATGCCGCTGTGGATCAGCGATCTGCACCGCGGCAACCTGCTGGACGATCCGGCGCTGGCCGCGCAGGTGCAGGAGGGCAGCCACCGCGAAGGCTCGAGCACCGGCATGCTGTTCGTCGAGACGCTGCACTGGCGGCAGCAGGACGCGGTGACCACGCTGGTGCTCGGCGCGGGCCAGGTGCACAGCGTTGTCGAACTGCTGGGTCTTCGCCTGCGCCACGGCAAGCCGTTGGAACTGGTCAGCGGCGAACGGCAGTGGACGTTCTTTGCGGGGGGCGCGGAAGCGGCCAGCCAGACTGGCGATGACAGTGCGTGCTGGGTGCTGGACGAGGCCAGCCTGCAGGCGGCCGTTGCGGTTCCGGCGCAGCGCGGGGTCTACCCGCTGAACGCGGTGCTGCAGATCGAGGTGGTGCCGACCCAGCTGCGCGATGGCAAGGGCAACGTGATCCGCGAGATCGGCTGAGCGTAGCGGTGAAACCCATGGGGTCGGAGCCGTCTGCTGCGCAGACGGATCCGACCCCGGGGTCAGATCCGTTCGCGCGGCGAACGGCTCCGACCCCGCACTGGCGTCAGGCCAGGCCTTCGGCCTTCAGCACGGCCTGCACGCCGGCGTCGGCGTCCATGCGCGCCTTGTAGGCGGCCAGGTTGTCCAGACCCGAAAGGTCGACCTTGGTGCCGGCGGCCCAGCGCAGGGTGATGTAGAAGTACGGGTCGGCGAAGCTGCGGAAACCTGCCAGCCAGGGCTTGTCGGCCAGCTGCTTGTCGGCGGTTTCGAACAGGGCGCGCAGGCGCTTGTGGGCGGCGGCGCGGATCGCGTCGTACTGGCCTTCGTCGGCAATGAATTTGCCCGGCGCGAACAGCGGCGAGAACGCCGGGTGCACGTCGGAGTTGACGAAGGACAGCCAGCGGGCGGCTTCAGCGCGCTGGCGCGGGCTGCCATCGCCGCCCAGGCCGGCCTGCGGGAAGCTGTCGGCGATGTAGCCCATGATGGCTGCGTTCTGCACCAGCACGAAGTCGCCATCGACCAGCGCCGGGACCGCGCCAGCGGGGTTGATCTTCAGGAATTCCGGACCCTTCAGGGTGTCCTTGTTCAGCAGCTCGACCTCGAACGGCTGGCCGGTCCACTGCAGGGCGATGTGGTCGGCGGTGGAGCAGGCACCGGGCTTGCTGTACAGCTTCATGGGAACTCCAGGGTAGGGCGTGGTGGAAACACCCACTATCCCAGAGCTCCGGCAGCGGCGGCAACGCTGCCGCCGGCAACAGATCGTTACGACTGGCGCGGCTTGAGGTTCTGCACCTTATAGAAGGTGTGATCGCCGATGGTGGCGACCTGGTACGCATTTCGCCAGTTCGGGCTGGCAAGGGCCAGCGCGGCGAAGTGGCTGGCACCGGGCACGATTTCGCGGCGTTCGCCGGCCGGCAGCGCCCAGTTGCGCTCGGCGTCGAAGGCCACGTTCATGGCTTCACTCCAGGCCGCGTCGTTGCCCAGCTGGGTACCGGGCGATACCAGGGTCGGCGCGAACTGCTTGCGCGCGGTGACCACCTGGCACATCGAATCGCCCCACAGCCCGCTGTCGAGGCGGCGCAGGGCCACTTCGGCGACGGCCTGCTGGCCGCGCAGGGTCTGGTCGCGGGCTTCCAGGTAAACGGTGGTGCTCAAACACAGCGAATCAGCCGCCGGCTGCGGCAACAACTGCGACAGCCAGAGAATCCAGGCCAGTTTCATATGACTCCTTGCTCCGTATGGGCCGCACTACGCAGTTCCGGCTGCGGGGGGCGGCCGGGGGGCGGGGTACGACTTGGCGTGATGGGGAGGCGGCCATCGGGGCCGCCCCGTGGGCGGCCTCCGGAAACTTGATCACGAACCGATCAGGGAGGACCGCACCGGCTCACCGGAAACTGGCTGGTGAGCGGAAAGTTGGCGCAAGGTAGGGGGCTGTTACCGAACGTTTCCTGAATCGAGCGGCTTGACATTCAGCTTCGGGGGCGGTGACGGAAATCACACTTGCGCCCCCATTCATCTGCCTATCAGAGCGCGGCGGCGACGCGACTGCCCTGATTGATCGCGCGCTTTGCGTCCAATTCGGCCGCCACATCGGCACCACCGATCAGCTGTGCGGTGATGCCGGCAGCCGCCAGTTCGGCCTGCAGCGCGCGCTGCGGTTCCTGGCCGGCGCAGACCACCACATGGTCCACCGGCAGCAGCTGTTCACTGCCGTCCACGCGGATGCGCAGGCCGGCATCGTCCACGCCCAGGTACTCCACGCCGCCGAGCATGCGCACGCCCTTGGCCTTCAGCGTGGCGCGATGGATCCAGCCGGTGGTCTTGCCCAGGCGGGCACCGGGCTTGCCGGGGCTGCGCTGCAGCAGCCACAGCCGCCGCGGCGAGGCCTCCACTTCGGGCGTGGCCAGGGCGCCGCGCGCCTCGAAGCTGGCGTCCACGCCCCATTCGGCCATCCAGCGTTGCGCGTCCAGCGCGGGGGAGGGGCCGGCATGGCTGAGGAATTCGCCCACGTCGAAGCCGATGCCGCCGGCGCCGATTATCGCCGCGCTCGCGCCGACCTGCACCCGGCCCAGCAGCACGTCCAGATAGTTCACCACCTTGGGGTGGTCGGCACCGGGGAAATCGACCCGGCGCGGCACGATGCCGGTGGCCAGCACCACGTGGTCGAAGCCGGCCAGCGCGGTGGCATCGGCACGGGTGCCCAGACGCAGCTGCACACCGGTTTCTGCCAGCTTGTGGCGGAAGTAGCGCAGGGTCTCGTGGAACTCTTCCTTGCCGGGGATGCGCTTGGCCACGTTGAACTGACCGCCGATCTCATCGCCGGCATCGAACAGGGTGACCTGGTGGCCGCGCTCGGCGGCAACGGTGGCGCAGGCCAGGCCGGCCGGACCGGCGCCGACCACGGCGATCTTCTTCGGCGCGGTGGTGGGGCGGTACACCAGTTCGGTTTCATGCGCGGCGCGCGGGTTCACCAGGCAGCTGGCCAGCTTGTTCTCGAACACATGGTCCAGGCAGGCCTGGTTGCAGGCGATGCAGGTGTTGATGGCTTCGGGACGACCGGCACGGGCCTTGTTCGCCCAGTGTGGATCGGCCAGCAGCGGGCGTGCCAGCGACACCATGTCGGCGCCACCGCTGGCCAGGATGTGTTCGGCCACATCGGGCATGTTGATGCGGTTGGTGGCCACCAGCGGCAGCGTGACGTGCGGCTTCAGCTTGGCGGTGACCCCGGCAAACGCCGCGCGCGGCACCGAGGTGGCGATGGTGGGAATGCGCGCTTCGTGCCAACCAATGCCCGAGTTGATGATCGTCGCGCCGGCGGCCTCGATGGCCTGGGCCTGCTGCACGATCTCTTCCCAGTTGCTGCCGTTGTCCACCAGGTCCACCAGCGACAGGCGGTAGATGATGATGAAATCCGGCCCGCAGGCCTCGCGGATGCGGCGCACGATCTCGACCGCGAAGCGCATGCGCTGGCTGGCATCACCGCCCCAGCGGTCGCTGCGGGTGTTGGTGCGCGGGGCAATGAACTCGTTGATGAGGTAGCCCTCCGAACCCATCACCTCGACGCCGTCGTAGCCGGCCTCGCGGGCCAGCCGCGCGCTGCGCGCATAGTCGGCGATGTGGCGCTCCACGCCGCTGGCGGACAGCGCGCGCGGGGTGAACGGGTTGATCGGGGCCTTCAGCTTCGATGGGGCCACCGACAGGGGGTGGTAGGCATAGCGGCCGGCATGCAGCAGCTGCAGGCAGATCTTCGCGCCGTGCTGGTGGGCGGCGGCGGTGAGCTGGCGGTGCGGGCGGACTTCCCACGGCCAGGACAGCTTGCCGCCGAACGGCTTCAGCCAGCCGACCACGTTCGGTGCGAAGCCGCCGGTGACGATCAGGCCCACGCCGCCCTCGGCGCGCTCGGCGAAGTACGCGGCCAGGCGCGGGAAGTCACGCGCGCGGTCTTCCAGACCGGTATGCATGGACCCCATCAGGACCCGGTTGCGCAGCTGGGTGAAGCCCAGGTCCAGCGGGGCGAACAGGTTCGGGTAGGCGGTTTCGTTGGCTGGCGACATGTCGATACGCTTGCGTACGGAAGCGCGAAGCGTGCCGCGAAACGGCGGCCGGGGCAAGCGCTGGCGCATCGGCAGCGCTTGCTCCGGCCCGGCGACGCGGCTACCCGTGGCCGCGCTGCGCGCTCGCCGGCTGCGGCGAGGCACCCGCTGCCTGCAGCGGCCGACCGATGCCGAACCAGCCCAGGGTGATGCCGCACAACGGTCCGATCGACAGGGCAAAGGCCAGCGTGCCCAGGCCGACGTCGCCGCCCAGCCACCAGCCCAGCAGCAGCACGCTGCCCTCGATCAGGCTGCGCACCTTCCAGATCGGCCAGCCGGTCCGTGCGTGCAGTCCGGTCATCAGGCCGTCGCGCGGCCCCGGGCCCAGGCGCGCGCCGATGTACAGACCGGTGGCCAGCGCGACCAGCAGCAGGCCACTGGCAAACAGCGCCAGTTGCCAGGCCAGACCGGTGGCCGCGGGCAGCAGCCACAGCCCCACCTGTGCCGAGGGCCCGATCAGCAGGACATTCAGGACCGTGCCGGCACCGGGTTTCTGCCGCAGCGGCCACCACAGCAGCAGCACCAGCGCACCGATCGCATTGGTGGCCAGGCCGAACGACAGTGGCGTCTGCGCGGCAATGCCCTGCGACAGCACATCCCAGGGGGCCACGCCGATGCAGGCACGGATCATCAGTGCAGCGCCGAAGCCGTACAGGAACAGACCGGTAATCAACTGCAGCAGGCGCAGGGGCAGGGCGGTGGGCATGGTGGGCTCGGCGGGTGGGGGACTGTTCCCACCCTAGTTCCGATTTCCGCGATGCAGTAGATACAGATGCCAGCCAATCCGCCCGCACAGGTGCAGGTAGAGTCGAGCTTGCTCGACGGTCCTATCCCTCAGTCGAGCACGCGTTGTCAGTCGAGCAAGCTCGACTCTACCCGGCCCTCAATCCCAGCCGGCCAGGGCCAGCTTGCCGATGGTGCGCCCGCTGGCCAGGCGGTCATGGGCGGTCTGCAGGTTGGCGGCGTTGATGCTGCCCAGCGTTTCGCTGAGCGTGCCGCGCAGCTGGCCGGCGTCGATCATGCTGGCCGCGCGGCTCAGGATGCGGTGCTGTTCGATCTGGTCGGCGGTCTGGAAGCGCGCGCGGGCGAACATGAATTCCCAGTGGATGCCGATGCACTTGGCCTTGTAGGGGTCGCCGATGCGCAGTGGCCCGCGCGGCTCGACAACCAGGCCGACATGGCCCTGCGGGGCGACGAGCTGCCCCAGTTCGTCCCAGTAGTGGTCGGTGTCGGCCAGATTCAGCGCCACCTGCACCTGCTCGATGCCCAGTGCCTGCAGCTGCGGTTGCAGCGGCTGGCGGTGATCAATCACCTGCGCGGCCCCCATCCGGCGGCACCAATCGATGGAAGATTCGCGCGAGGCTGTCGCAATCACCTCGAAACCGGCGTGCTGCGCCAGCTGGATCGCCATCGAACCCACGCCCCCGGCGCCGCCGATCACCAGCAGCCGTTGCCCGGCGTGGCGGCGGCCATCGAGCTGCAGGGGCATGCGCTGGAACAGCAGCTCCCAGGCGGTGAGGGTGGTCAGCGGCAGGGCCGCGGCCTCTGCAAAATCCAAGGTGGTCGGCTTGCGGGCGACCAGCCGTTCGTCCACCCACTGGTACTGCGCGTTGCAGCCCGGGCGGGTCACGTCGCCGGCGTAATAGACCTCGTCACCGGAGGCGAACAGGCTGGCCTCCTCGCCGATGGCTTCCACCACCCCGGCCGCATCCCAGCCGAGAACCCGAGGCGCATCAAGCTGGGCGCCGGTGGTGGCCGCGCGCTGCTTGGCGTCGACCGGGTTGACCGAGATCGCCTGTACCCGCACCAGCAGATCACGGCCGCGCGGCGGCAGTGGCGGAGGGAGCTTCACATCGGTCAGCGCAGGCAGAGATTCACGACACAGGGCGACGGCTTTCATCAGGACTCCCGCTCGGTTCGTACGTTCATCATAAGGTTCCTCACCTCGATGGGCGTGCGCTGAATCGTCGCGAGTTTCCCTTTTCCGCAGTTGTCACATTGTGTCCTTAATGCCCCTCAAACCCTTGTGCCACGGGGGGATTGCGGATTTTCATGATCCTGTATAGGGTTTCAACGTCGGACCGGTGGCTGGTCGGGTACGACGCTTCACATGTTACGGGACTGTTAACATGACCTTCACCCGCCTGAGCATAATGTTCGCGGCGGTGGCGTGCTGAATCGGCTGTCTGAACATCGACGCAGTAGTGCTGGCCCATGCCTCTACCGGTTTCATACCCCCGAAATAGGAGCTGTACTCAATGAACAAGAAGATCCTTACTGCCGCGCTGCTGGGCGGTCTGGCTTTCGCCCAGGCTGCGTCGGCGCAGGAGTTCGATGACCGCTGGTACCTGACCGGTTCGGCTGGCTTCAACTTCCAGGACAGCGACCGTCTGACCAACGACGCCCCGTTCGTCACCCTGGGTCTGGGCAAGTTCATCAGCCCGAACTGGTCGCTGGACGGTGAGCTGAACTACCAGAACCCGAACTTCGACGCCAACCAGGACCAGAACTGGTCGCAGTACGGCGTGTCGTTCGACCTGCGTCGCCACTTCATCCAGGAAGGCCGCGGCTGGAACCCGTACATCGTCGGTGGCCTGGGCTACCAGAAGTCGGAAGAAGAGTACCTGAACCCGGTTGGCGTGCTGACTGACCGCAAGGACGGCAACCTGTCGGCCAAGCTGGGCGTCGGCCTGCAGACCACCTTCGAAAAGCGCGTTGCTGTCCGCGCCGAAGTGGCCTACCGCGCTGATTTCGACGACCAGAGCGTTGCCGCTCGCGACGAAAGCTGGTTCGGCGACGTGCTGGCTTCGGTCGGCGTCGTGATCCCGCTGGGCCCGGCCCCGGTGGCTGCTGCTCCGGCTCCGGCTCCGGTTGCCCCGAGCTGCGCCGACCTGGATGACGACGGTGACGGCGTCAACAACTGCGACGACAAGTGCCCGAACTCGCAGCCGGGTCAGACCATCGGTCCGGACGGTTGCCCGGTGCCGGTCTCGATCGACCTGAAGGGCGTGAACTTCGACTTCGACAAGTCGAACCTGCGTCCGGACGCCGTGGCCATCCTGTCGGAAGCTTCGGAAATCCTGAAGCGTTACCCGGATCTGCGCGTTGAAGTGGCCGGTCACACCGACTCGAAGGGTACCGACGCTTACAACCAGAAGCTGTCCGAGCGTCGCGCCACCGCGGTGTACAACTACCTGACCCAGAACGGCGTGGACGCTTCGCGTCTGCAGGGCCCGATCGGCTACGGCGAGAGCCGTCCGATTGCCCCGAACACCAACCCGGATGGTTCGGATAACCCGGAAGGTCGCGCCAAGAACCGTCGTACCGAGCTGAACGTCCAGAACTAAGTTCTGACGCTCTGCCAGTAAGACACAGCAGGACCCGGCTTCGGCCGGGTCTTGTTGTTTGTAGGGCCAGAAAAGGTGATGGTCGGCCCTTGAAGACGACCGTCCATCGGCTTTTTCTCTAGAAAACCAACGAGTTGCCGTATTCATTGAAGGTTCCGCTTGAAAGCTGGGCCGGCATTGCTAAACTCGCCGCGTCACTTCCTTTCCTGGATGCCCCTCATGCTGCGCTCTGCATCGGCCGCCGTTCTGGCGCTGGCCCTGGTTCCCGCTGCCCATGCCGCGGTTGATTGCTCGGTCAACACCAGCGCTTCGCCGCTGCCCCTGCCCGCTACCGCCATCGCGCCGGTGGCCGACGAGCTGTACATCCGAGGCAGCCAGCTGGGCATGTCTGCCGGTGTACTGGGCAGCAGCTATGACCCGTCGCAGTCGCTGGACCAGGTGCTGCAGCGCCTGCGCATCGATGGCTGCCAGAACATCGCCAAGGCCATTCCGAGCGCACCGGCGGTGAAGCCGAACGATCCGGCGGCCTACAAGCCGCAGACCGAGTTCGACAACACGCCGTGGCGCTTTGACATGAGCCAGAACGGCAAGCGCATGACCGCCGAAGAGTTCGACGCCTGGATGAAGGCGCGCGGTGTGCGCGTGGTCAAGGCACGTCCGGCCCCGGCTGCAGCGCCGGCGCCCGCCACCGAAGCACCGGCTGAGACCAAGCCGGGCGAGAAGAAGTAAGCCGCGCGGGGAGCAGAGGCTTGCGTACGCGCCGCCCGCCTGCCACCCCCGCCGCCCGCGCCCACGCACCGCGTGGGCGTGCGACCGCCACTGCCGCACCGGCGGGGGTGCGCCATGGCCTGGCCCGCGTGCTGTCCAAGGCCGGCGTCTGCTCACGCACCGAAGCCGCGCGCTGGATCGCCGAAGGCCGTGTGCGCGTGTCCGGGCGCATCGTGCGTGACCCCGAATTCCCGATTGCCAGCCCGGCGCCGCCGATCGAGGTGGATGGCCAGCCATTGGCACCGCCGCAGCGCCTGTATCTGATGCTGAACAAGCCACGCGGGGTGGTGACCACCGCGCAGGACGAGCGTGGGCGCGACACCGTGTACCGCTGTTTCGATGGCGCCGGCCTGCCGTGGATCGCCCCGGTAGGGCGCCTGGACAAGGCCAGCGAGGGGCTGCTGCTGTTCAGCAACGACCCGCAATGGGCCGCACGCCTGACCGATCCGCAGACCGGGCCGGACAAGACCTACCACGTACAGACCGACCGCCTGCCGGACGACGCCACCCTGGCGGCGCTGCAGGCCGGCATTGAAGACGAGGGCGAATTCCTGGTCGCCCGTGCCGTGCGCGTGCTGCGCAGCGGCGACAAGACCGCGTGGCTGGAGGTGGTGCTCGAAGAGGGCCGCAACCGCCATATCCGTCGCCTGCTGGCGGCCTTCGACCTGCAGGTGCTGCGCCTGGTCCGGGTCGCGATTGGCGGGCTGGTGCTCGGCGATCTCGGCAAGGGGCAATGGCGGGTCTTGCAGGTCAGCGACCAGCAGCAGCTGCAGGCTGCTGTACCGGGCTGAAGTCCGGCCCACGGCTGGCCGCGGCCAGCCACCGTTCCAGGCGTAGGGGGCGCCTGGTTTTCGATTTACTTGAACGGAGTGTGCCCATGTACCCGACCCTCAACCGAACCCTGCGCTGCGCCGGCCTGCTGTTGCCGCTGGCCGTGCTGACCGCCTGCGGCGGCCACAAGAAGGTGGCCAAGGCCGAAACCCCGGCCGAAGCCCCAGTGGTGGAGGTAAAGACCCCGGAACTGGATGGCCGTGGCAGCTACCGCTTCATGATGAGCAACGGCGACCAGAAGATGACCGCCGACCAGTTCGACGCCTGGATGAAGGCCAATGGCATCCGCGTGGCCAAGGGCAACGCGCAGGACGCCGCCGCCAAGCCGGTGGTGGTGGCCAGCAAGGACGAGCCGAAGGGCAAGCAGAAAAAGAAATGACGCGCCACGCGCGTCATTTCGGTAGCGCCGGGCCATGCCCGGCGAGCGCGTAGCGCGGATATCAGGAAGCCGCCGGGCATGGCCCGGCGCTACCGTTGATCAGCCCTTGATCACGCCCAGTTCCACGCCAATGCGGGTGAACGCGTCGATCGCGCGGTCCAGGTGCGCGCGGGTGTGGGCGGCGCTGATCTGGGTACGGATGCGCGCCTGGCCCTTGGGCACCACCGGGAAGAAGAACCCGATCGCATAGATGCCTTCTTCCAGCAGGCGTTCGGCAAACTTCTGCGCCAGCGGTGCGTCGTACAGCATCACCGGGCTGATCGGGTGCACGCCCGGCTTCACGTCGAAGCCGGCCGCGGTCATCTTCTCGCGGAAGTAGGCGGTGTTCTCGGCCAGCGTGCTGCGCAGGTCATCGGCGGCGGCCAGCATCTCGAAGGCCTTGATGCCGGCAGCGACCACGTGCGGTGGCAGCGAGTTGGAGAACAGGTAGGGGCGCGAGCGCTGGCGCAGCAGTTCGATCACCTCGGCGCTGGCGCAGGTGAAGCCGCCCAGCGCGCCGCCCATGGCCTTGCCCAGGGTGCCGGTGATGATGTCGATCTTCTCCAGCACGCCCTTCACTTCGGCCGAACCGCGGCCGGTCGCGCCGAGGAAGCCGGTGGCATGGCATTCGTCGATGTGCACCAGCGCGTTGTACTTCTTCGCCAGCGCGGTGATCTCGTCAAGCGGGGCGATGAAGCCGTCCATCGAGAACACGCCGTCGGTGGTGATCAGCTTGGTCTTGCAGCCGGCCGCATCGGCAGCCTGCAGTTGCGCTTCCAGGTCGGCCATGTCGCAGTTTGCGTAGCGGAAGCGCTTGGCCTTGCACAGGCGCACGCCGTCGATGATCGAGGCGTGGTTCAGTGCATCGGAGATGATTGCGTCGTTCTCACCGAGCAGCGGCTCGAACAGGCCGCCGTTGGCATCGAAGCAGGCCGCGTACAGGATGGTGTCCTGCTTGCCGAAGAAGTCGGCAATCTGCTTTTCCAGCTGCTTGTGCAGGTCCTGGGTGCCGCAGATGAAGCGCACCGAGGCCATGCCGAAGCCGTGGGTATCCAGCGCGTCCTTGGCGGCCTGGATCAGGTCCGGGTGGTCGGCCAGGCCCAGGTAATTGTTGGCGCAGAAATTGAGCACCGTGCGACCGTCGTCGAGGGTGATCTCGGCCGACTGCGGGCTGGTGATGATCCGCTCGGACTTGAACAGGCCCTGGGCGCGGATCGCGTCCAGTTCGTCGGCGTAATGGCGGGTCAGGGCGGAGGAGGCGTCGGTCATGGCGTGGGCACGGCTCAGCACGGGAAACCGCTGATTCTACCGGGCAACCCGGGCCGCCGACCGCGCTGGATGGGCCGCCGCCATGGCCGGCACATGTTGCATCGCAATAGCAAACGGGTTAAAAATTCGTGAACCGGCCCTGTCTGGCCCGGTTGCCGCTTCCGCCTTCCACGCCACCGCCCCCCACCGGAGACGCCCATGAAGCACGCCCGTGCCTGCCTGACCCTTGCCGCCGCCCTTGCCTTGGCCCCGTTTGCCGCCAGCGCGCAGGAGGCCGAATCGCCGTACAGCTGGAATGTCACCGCTGTTTCCGATTACCTGTTCCGTGGCGTCTCGCAGACCGACGAAGATCCGACCCTGCAGGCCGGCTTCACCTACACCAGCCCGGTCGGCCTGTATGCCGGCGTCTGGGGTTCGGGCGTGGATTTCGGCCCGGGCGACCCGAGCGTCGAAGTGGATTACCAGATCGGTTACGGCATCGACGCGACCGAGCGCGTGAACTTCGATGTGCTGCTGAACCGCTACACCTACCCCGGTGCCAGCGAGCTGAACTACAACGAGCTGATCACCACCACCACGCTGGATGACACCTACAAGCTGACGGTGGCCTACAGCAACGATGTGTGGAACAGCAGCACCGATGGCTGGTATTACGCACTGGGCGGCGAATGGGGCCTGCCGCAGGACTTCACGCTGAGCGCCAACGTCGGCCGCAGCACCTTCGAAAAGGGCACTGCCAAGGACTACACCGACTGGAACGTCGGCGTCAGCCGCCAGTTCGGCATGTTCAACGTGGGCCTGGGTTACTACGGCACCGACAGCGATGGCCGCTACAACTCCGGCAAGCTGGCGCACAGCCGCGTGATGCTGTCGGTTGCCATCGGCAACTGATCCGACGCTGCTGTCGTCCACGAAAAAGGCGCCCGATGGGCGCCTTTTTCTTTCCCGCAACGCCGGGCATGGCCCGGCGCTACCGTATGCCGGTCAGTTCCAGCTGAGCACGACCTTGCCGGCCTTGCCTTCTTCCATCAGGTCGAAGCCCTTCTGGAAATCGTCGATCGGCAGCTGGTGGGTCATCACCTTGCCCAGCGGGAAACCGGACAGCACCAGCTGGGTCATCTTGTACCAGGTCTCGTACATCTTGCGGCCGTAGATGCCCTGCACGGTCAGGCCCTTGAAGATGATCTTGTCCCAGTCGCAGCCGGCGCCCTTGGGCATGATGCCGAGCATGGCGATCTTGCCGCCGTGGTACATGCAGTCGAGCATGTCGTTGAACGCGCGCGGGTTGCCGCTCATTTCCAGGCCCACGTCGAAGCCCTCCATGTGCAGTTCCTTCATCACGTCCTTCAGCGAGGTGTTGGCCACGTTCACCACGCGGGTGGCGCCCATGTCGGCGGCCAGCTTCAGGCGGAAGTCGTTGACGTCGGTCACCACCACGTTGCGCGCGCCGATGTGCTTGCAGATGCCAGCGGCGATGATGCCGATCGGGCCGGCGCCGGTGATCAGCACGTCTTCACCGATCACGTCGAACTCCAGCGCGCAATGCGCGGCGTTGCCGTAGGGATCGAAGAAGGCGGCCAGCTCGGACGGAATCTGGTCGGGGATCGGCCACAGGTTGCTGGCCGGCATCACCATGTATTCGGCGAAGGCGCCGTTGACGTTCACGCCGATGCCGACGGTGTTCGGGCACAGGTGCGGGCGGCCGCCGCGGCAGTTGCGGCAGTGGCCGCAGACGATGTGGCCTTCGGCCGACACGCGCTGGCCGATCTCGTAGCCGGTCACGGCCGAGCCCAGTTCGGCAATGCGGCCAACGAATTCATGGCCGATGGTCAGGCCCGGCTTGATGGTGCGCTGGCTCCACTCGTCCCACAGGTAGATATGCAGGTCGGTACCGCAGATGGCGGTCTTTTCCAGCTTGATCAGCACCTCGTTCGGGCCCGGGGTCGGAACCGGAACCTCTTCCAGCCAGATGCCCTTGGCGGCTTCGCGCTTGACCAGGGCCTTCATCGTTTGCTGCGCCATCGGGTGGAACTCGTCAGGGGGAAAACGCGGATTATAGAGCGCTGGGCGCAATTCCCATGCTGCGCTGCGGGTGCGCAGCATCCCCCCGTAGCGCCGGGCCATGCCCGGCGGCCAGGCCCGGCGGACAGCCCATGACTTCCGGGCATCGGGCGGGGCAGGGGGCTGGGCTACACTCGGCGGTTCCATCATCAGGGGCTGCTCGATGCGCTCGAACCTGCTTGCTTTCTCCATCGTTGCCAGCCTTGGGCTGGTCCAGGTCGCCCATGCCGCCGAAGGCATGTGGGTGCCGCAGCAGCTGCCGGAAATCGCCGGCCCGCTGCAGAAAGCTGGCCTGAAGCTGTCGCCTGAACAGCTGGCCGACCTGACCGGCGACCCGATGGGGGCGGTGGTGGCGCTGGGCGGCTGCACCGCCAGCTTCGTCTCGCCGCAGGGCCTGGTGGTCACCAACCACCATTGCGCCTACGGCGCCATCCAGCTCAATTCGACCGCGCAGAAGAACCTGATCAAGGACGGCTTCAACGCGCCGACCCAGAAGGACGAACTGAGCGCCGGCCCGAACGCGCGCGTGTTCGTGCTCGACCAGATCACCGATGTCACCGCCCAGGCCAAGGCCGCTATCGCCGCCGCCGGCAAGGACCCGCTGGCCCGCAGCCGCGCGCTGGATGCCTTCGACAAGGCCCAGGTGGCCGCCTGTGAAGCCGACGCCGGCTTCCGCTGCCGCCTGTATTCGTTCAGCGGTGGCAACACCTACCGCCTGTTCCGCAACATGGAAATCAAGGACGTGCGCCTGGTCTACGCGCCCCCGGGCAGCGTCGGCAAGTTCGGTGGTGACATCGACAACTGGATGTGGCCGCGCCACACCGGCGACTTCTCGTTCTACCGCGCCTATGTGGGCAAGGACGGCAAGCCGGCGGCATTCTCGGCCGACAACGTGCCCTACCAGCCCAAGCATTTCCTGAAGTTCGCCGACCAGCCGCTGGGCGCCGACGACTTCGTGATGGTGGCCGGTTACCCGGGCCGCACCAACCGCTACGCGCTGGCCGGTGAGTTCAACGAAACCGCCAGCTTCACCTACCCGACCATCGCCCGCCACTACAACGCGGTGCTGAAGATGATCGACGAGGCCGGCAAGGCCGACCCGGACGTGAAGGTGAAGTACGCCGCCATCGCCGCCAGCATGAACAACGTGGCCAAGAACTACCAGGGCCAGCTGGAAGGCTTCAAGCGCATCGACGCCGCCGGCCAGAAGCAGGCCGAAGAAGCGGCCGTGCTGGCGTGGCTGAAGAAGCAGGGCGCCGCCGGCAAGCCGGCCCTGGCCGCGCACGCGCAGCTGGTCCAGCACCTGGCCACCAGCAAGGCCACCCGTGAACGCGATCTGTTCGTGGGCCAGTTCAACAACACCTCGGCGGTGGGCGCGGCCATCACCCTGTACCGCCTGTCGATCGAGCGCAGCAAGCCGGACGCCGAGCGCGAAGCCGGCTACCAGCAGCGTGACCTGACCACCATCGAAGGTGGCCTGAAGCAGATGGACCGCCGCTACGTGGCGAAGATGGACCAGCAGCTGCAGACCTACTGGCTGGACCAGTACGTGGCCCTGCCGGCCGCGCAGCGTGACAACGAAGTGCTGAACAAGTGGCTGGGTGGCAGCAACGAGGCCGCCGTGAAGTCGCTGGTGGGCAAGTTGTCGGGCACCGAGCTGGGCAGCCTGGACGCGCGCCTGAAGTGGTTCAACGCCGACCGCGCCGCCTTTGAAGCCAGCACCGATCCGGCCATCCAGTACGCCGTGGCAGTGATGCCGGCGCTGCTGAAGCAGGAAGAGCAGAAGAAGATCCGCGAAGGCGAATCGCTGACTGCCCGTCCGCTGTACCTGCAGGCCGTGGCGGACTACAAGAAGAGCCAGGGCGAGTTCGTCTACCCCGATGCCAACCTGTCGCTGCGCATCACCTTCGGCAACGTGATGGGCTATGGCAAGGACGGCGTGCAGTACACCCCGTTCACCACCCTGGAAGGCGTGGCCGCCAAGGAAACCGGCGAAGACCCGTTCGATTCGCCGAAGGCGCTGCTGGATGCGGTCAAGGCCAAGCGTTACGGCGGCCTGGAAGACAAGCGCATCGGTTCGGTGCCGGTGAACTTCCTGTCCAACCTGGACATCACCGGTGGCAACTCCGGTTCGCCGGTGCTGGACGCGCACGGCAAGCTGGTCGGCCTGGCCTTCGACGGCAACTGGGAATCGGTCAGCTCCAACTGGGTGTTCGACCCGGTGATGACCCGCATGATCGCCGTCGACAGCCGCTACATGCAGTGGATCATGCAGGAAGTGGCGCCGGCGCCGCAGCTGCTGAAGGAACTGAACCTGGCGAAATAATGGTTCACGGTGGTAGCGCCGGGCCGCGCCCGGCGGAATCCGCCTGCACTGCCCGAAACCCCGCGACCGGTGTCGCGGGGTTTTTTCATGCCCGGTCCGGCCCGGCGCGCCGAACAGGTATCATCCCTGTTCCGCGTACTTCACAGGATGTGAACGAAACGGAACCCTCCTCCCCCAGGACCCCTTGTTCGCATGCGCATCCTGCTTGCCCGTCACGGCGAAACGCCGTGGAACGCCGAAGGCCGCTACCAGGGCCAGATCGACATCCCACTTTCGCCCATCGGCGAAGCCCAGGCCCAGGCGCTGGGCGCCCGTCTGGCTTCGGTGGACATCACCCGTGCGGTGGCCTCGCCGCTGTCGCGCGCCCAGCTGACCGCCCAACTCGCCCTGGGCGCCGACCGCGCGGGCATGCTGCAGACCGAGCCGGATCTGCAGGAAATCGCCCACGGTGAGTGGGAAGGCCTGCTGGCCAGCGAGATCAACGAAAAAGACCCGTCGCGCCTGAAGGCCTGGCGCGAGGAACCCGATACCGTGCTGATGCCGGGCGGCGAATCGCTGCGCCTGGTGCTGGAGCGCAGCTGGCGTGGCCTGGCCCGTGCCGCTGAAGGCCTTGGCGAGCACGACACCCTGCTGGTGGTCGCCCACGACGCGGTCAACCGGGTGATCCTGTGCAAGGTGCTGGGCCTGCCGATCTCCCGCCTGTGGACCTTCCGCCAGGCGCCGACCACGCTCAATCTGCTTGAAGGCGCCGACCTGGACAGCCTGGAAGTGGTGCGCCTGAACGATTGCGCCCACCACACGCCGTTCTTCGGCGAAGCCAAGCACCGCGCGCTGTAAACCCTTCCAACGAACCACCTGCTGCTGCTGGAACCCTTGCCGTGACGAACACCCCGACCACCCTGGCCGATTGGCTGGACTACATTGAACGCCAGCACCCGGCGAGCATCGACATGGGCCTGGAGCGCGTGCGCACCGTGGCCGCAGCGATGGGCCTGGGCGCACCGGCCGGGCGCACCATCGTGGTCGGTGGCACCAACGGCAAGGGTTCCACCGTCGCCTTCATCGAAGCCATCGCCCGGGCCGCCGGCTGGAAGGTCGGCGCCTACACCTCGCCGCACCTGCTGCGGTACAACGAGCGCGTGCGCATTGATGGCCAGGACGTGGACGATGCCGCGCTGGTGGCGGCGTTCAACGCGGTGGAAGCGGCACGCGGTCAGACCACGCTGACCTATTTTGAGTACGGCACGCTGGCCGCGCTGCACCTGTTCGCGGCGGCCGGGCTGGACCTGGCCGTGCTGGAAGTGGGGCTGGGCGGTCGCCTGGACGCGGTGAACATCGTCGACGCCGATGTGTCGGTGATCACCACCGTGGATATCGACCATGCCGAGTGGCTGGGCGAGGACCGCGAAGCGATCGGTGCCGAGAAGGCCGGCATCATCCGCGGCTGGAAGCCGGTGATCCTGGGCGAGACCGATCCGCCGTCCAGCGTTCTGGCTCGGGCCTATCTGCTGGGCGCCAATGCGATCCGCGGTGGCAGCGATTATTTCTATGAACCGATCGACGCGCAGCGCTGGCGCTGGCGCGATGTCGGTACCCGGCTGGAACTGCCGACTCCGGCCCTGGCCGGTCCGATCCAGCTGGCCAATGCCGGCGCGGCCATCGCTGCGCTGCGCGCGCTGGACAAGCCGGTGCCGCGTGCGGCGTGGGCCGAAGGCGTTGCCGCCGCGCGCATTGCCGGCCGCCTGCAGGCGTTCGAGCGCGATGGCGTGCAGATCCGCGTGGATGTGGGCCACAACCCGCAGGCTGCGGCGCAGCTGGCGCGTGCGCTGAACGCCGAAGTGGTGCCCGGCCGCACCCTGGCGGTGTACGCCGCGCTGCAGGACAAGGACGCGGTGGGCGTGGTGAACGCGCTGCAGGACGTGGTCGCGCAGTGGACCCTGGCCGGCCTGGACGGCGCCCGCGGGCAGAGCGCGCAGCAGCTGCAGGCGCGCCTGGCCGAGACCGCCGCGGCAGCGGCCACCCTGGCCGGCAACGTCGAGCAGGCCCTGCAGCAGGTGCTGGCGCAGGCGCAGCGTGGCGATCGCGTGCTGGTCTTCGGTTCGTTCCACACCGCGGCACAGGCGCTGGCGTGGCTGCAGGCCTCGGCCTGACCCGCGTTCAGCCGCCGCCGACGCCGTTTCGCCCAGCACCCGTATAATCGACCCAACTTCCGCCTGTCGCCTGCCTCACGTGGATACACCCCTGAAACAGCGTTTGATTGGCGCCATCGTCCTGGTGGCCTTGGCCGTGATCTTCCTGCCGATGCTGGTCAAGGGGCCGGCCCCGGACAGCGGTGTGGCCAATGTGCCGATCACCGCGCCCGACGCGCCGGGCGATGGCCAGTTCGAAACCCGTGAACTACCGCTGGTCGCCCCGGCGGGCGGTGCCACCGGTCTGCAGAGTGGCCAGGCCCGCCCGCTGGACGAAGCGGCCGCGCCTGCAACCCCGCCGACCGTGGACACCTCGCCGGCAGTGGCTGCCGGCAACTACGCCGTCACGTTTGGCGCCTACGCCAGCCAGGCCGACGCCGATGCGGTGATCGCCTACCTGAAGCGCTCGCAGCTGCCGGGCTTCTCGGACACCACCACCATCAATGGCCGCGCTGCGTGGCGGGTGCGCGTGGGGCCGTATGCCGACCGCGCCCAGGCCGAGGCGGCCCGCCTGCAGGCGGTGAAGGTGCGTGCCGACGTGAAGGCCGAGGTGATCACGCTGGACGCAGCACCCGCTGCGGCCGTCGCTGCCAGTCCGGCCGCGCCCAGCGCCAGCACTCCGGTCGCCGCGCCGTCACCGGCCGCCACGACCAACCCGGTGCGCAGCGAAGCCCTGCCAGCCGCCCCGGTGGCCGCCGCGCCGAAGCCGGAAGCGCCCAAGCCGGCCCCCAAGCCGGAAGCGCCGAAGCCTGAAACCGCGAAGTCGCAGCCCAAGCCCGAGGCCACGGCTGCGGCCAAGCCTGCCCCGGCAACGCCCGCGGCGCCGGCGGCCAGCAGCGTCGGTTTCGCCGTGCAGCTGGGCGCCTTCGGCCAGGCCAGCGATGCCAACGCCCTGCGCGACAAGGTGCGTGCAGCCGGTTTCAGCGCCTTCGTCGAACAGGTGCGCACCGACAAGGGCACCCTGCACCGGGTCCGCGTGGGGCCGGTGGCCAACCGCGCCGACGCCGACCAGCTGAAGGCCCAGGTGGCCGCCAAGGTCGGCGTGGCCGGCATGGTGCGCCCGCACCCATGATCTGTCGGCAGCCCCGTTGCCAGCGCCGCCGAAGGAGCGGGGCGCCATGATCGACGTGGTGCTGCTGATCGTGATCGCCGCCTCCACCCTGTTGGGGTTGCTGCGCGGCTTCGTGAGCATCGTCATCGGCACGGTGTCGTGGCTGGTCGCCGCCTGGGCGGCCTTCGCCTTCGGCAACGATGCCGCGCGCTGGTGGGCCGCACCGGCCGCCCCCGGCGGCGAACATTTCGTCGGCGGCTACCTGGGCGTCGGCATCGGCGTGATGATCGTGGTGGCCGTGATCGGCATGGTCATCAAGCACATCGTCCACCGCAACATGCTGGGCAGCCTGGACCGCCTGCTGGGCGGGGTCCTGGGCGCGGTGCGTGGCGGTCTGATCGCCGCCATCCTGCTGCTGCTGGGCAGCTTAACCCCGCTGGCCGGCGAACGGTCGTGGCAGGCCTCGGCCATCCGCCCGGTGCTGAACCCGGCCGTGGCCTGGATGAACAGCAAGCTGCCGCACTGGCAGGTACCCGGCGCCGACCTGCTGCCCAAGGCCTTGCCGATGGACGCTTTGTCCCCATCTGCGTTGATGGAACTGGGCAAGAGCGCCGGCGCCGATTTGGGCAAGCCGGGCGCGACAGGCGATAATGGCATCCTCAACCAGGTAGTGGCGGGCAGCGGATGGCTGCGGCCCGCGAAAGCGGAACAGGGCGAAGCATACGATCCGGCCGAAGTGCGCCCGGATGCCCCTGCACTGCCGGGCAACATCGAGCCGGACGATCCGGCCAACGTCGACCGCAGGCGCGGCGACCACTAAAGGCCAGGCACGGCCACCTTCCTTGTAACTGGGCACCGCCCAGCGGAGACCTCGCACCATGTGTGGCATCGTCGGAATCGTCGGCAACCAGAACGTCGCCGGGCAGTTGTATGACGGCTTGACCGTCCTCCAGCACCGTGGCCAGGACGCGGCAGGCATCGCCACCGCCAGCGGCAGCCGCCTGCGGGTGCAGAAGGCCACCGGCCTGGTGCGCGACGTGTTCGATGCGCGCACCATGTCCACCCTGGAAGGCAGCGTCGGCATTGCCCACGTGCGCTACCCGACCGCCGGTTCGGAAGGCATGGACGAGGCACAGCCGTTCTACGTCAATTCGCCCTACGGCATCGCCCTGGCCCACAACGGCAACCTGATCAACACCGAGGCCCTGCGCCAGCAGGTGTTCGAACAGGACCGCCGCAACGTCAACACCGATTCGGACAGCGAAGTGCTGCTGAACGTGTTCGCCTACGAACTGGAGCAGCAGCGCCAGCTGAGCCCGGAAGCGGCGATCCGCGCGGTGGCCGGCGTACACCGTCGCTGCAAGGGCGGCTATGCCGTGGTCAGCGTGGTGCTGGGCCTGGGCCTGGTCGCCTTCCGCGATCCGCATGGCATCCGTCCGCTGGTGCTGGGCAAGCGCAGCCACGCCGAAGGCGATGAATACATCGTGGCCTCCGAATCGGCGGCGCTGGACATCCTCGGCTTCCAGCGCGTGCGCGACGTGCAGCCCGGCGAAGCGCTGGTGATCACCGCGCGCGGCGAACTGTTCTCGGAAATCTGCGCCGAGCCGGCCGAACACACCCCGTGCATCTTCGAGTACGTGTACTTCGCCCGTCCCGACTCGATGATCGACAACGTGTCGGTGCACAAGGCGCGCATGCGCATGGGCATCAAGCTGGGCGAGAAGATCCTGCGCCTGCGCCCGGACCACGACATCGACACCATCATTCCGATTCCGGATACCTCGCGCGACGCTGCACTGGAAATCTCCAACGTGCTGGGCGTGAAGTACCGCGAAGGCTTCATCAAGAACCGCTATGTCGGCCGCACGTTCATCATGCCGGGGCAGGGCGAGCGGGTGAAATCGGTGCGCCGCAAGCTCAACCCGATCCACCTGGAGTTCCGCAACCGCGTGGTGCTGCTGGTGGATGATTCCATCGTGCGCGGCACCACCAGCCAGCAGATCGTGCAGATGGCGCGCGACGCCGGTGCGCGCAAGGTCTACCTGGCCAGCGCCGCACCGCCGGTGCGCTTCCCGAACATCTACGGCATCGACATGCCGGCGGCCGAAGAACTGGTGGCGCACAACCGCAGCGTGGAAGAGATCGAAGCCCACCTGGGCTGCGACTGGCTGATCTACCAGGATATCGAGGACATGGAAGCGGCGGTGCGCGAAGGCAATCCGGCGCTGCAGAACTTCGATTCGTCGTGCTTCAACGGCCATTACCCCACCGGTATCGAGCCGGGCTACTTCGAGCGCATCCAGCAGTTGCGTTCGGATGACGCCAAGCACAAGCGCCGCGCCTGAGGCGCAGCGGTGTGTGACGTGCCTGACGTGGACGGTGACCTGCTGCGCGCTGCGCAGCAGTGTCTGGCCGAAGCCGATCCGCTGCGCAAGGTGGCCTTGACCCAGGCGTACGCGGCGGCCTTCCGTGCCGGTCGCCTGAAGGTGCCGGCCGAGGCACCGCCGCCCGAGCCGATCCGCATGCCCGGGCGACCGGCACACCTGCGCCTGGTGCATCCGCGCGAAGTGCCGCGGCGTGGGTTGGGTGGCGTGGAAGGGCGGGCTGCCTTCATCCACGCCATCGCCCATATCGAACTGAACGCCATCGACCTGGCCTGGGATGCGGTCTACCGCTTCCGTGGCCTGCCGGCGGCCTTCCATGCCGATTGGGTGAGCTGCGCCGACGACGAATCGCGGCACTTCCTGCTGCTGCGCGAACGCCTGTTGGCGCATGGCCACGACTATGCCGATTTTCCCGCCCACAACGGCTTGTGGGAAATGTGCGAAAAGACCGCGCATGACGGCCTGGCACGCATGGCGCTGGTGCCGCGCGTACTGGAAGCGCGTGGCCTGGATGTCACCCCGGGCATGATCGAAAAGCTGCGCAATGTCGGCGACAGTGCAACCGCCGATGTGCTGGAAGTGATCCTGCGCGAGGAAGTGGCCCATGTGGCGGCCGGTTCGCGCTGGTACCGCTGGTACTGCGACCGCGCTGGCATCGAGCCGCGTGCGCGCTTCAAGGAACTGCTGCACGAGTATGCCGGTGGTTACCTGCACGGGCCGTTCAACCTGGAAGCGCGGCTGCTGGCCGGCTTCGATGAGGATGAGCTGGCCAACCTGGTGGAACAGGCCGGCTGAGCCGCGCCGATGGGTGTCATCCACGCATGGCGTGGATCTACTGCGCGAACCCGCTTCTGGTAGGTGCCAAGCTTGCTTGGCACAGCGCATCAGCGCGCGGCCATCCACGCCATGCGTGGATGCACCTCACGCGTTGGGCAACACCACCCGCCGTCCGTCCACCGTCGGCCGGTTGATGTAGAACAGGCCCGGCCCGGGGCGGTATGGCAGCTCGCTTACCCCCGCATCAGCGGCAAACGTGAGCGCGGTATCGCCCAGTGCATCGAAATTCCAGTGCGCCGACTGCATCAGGTAACGGCGGCGCAGCAGTGCTTCCTGGGTGGGCGTCAGGGCTTGCCCCGCCAGCAGCCTGCGGGCGATCGGCTGCAGCGCCGCAGGCAGTTCCCAGCCTTCCACCTGTGCGGCGTCGGCGCTCCACTGCACCCCGGCCCGTGCGGCATGCTGCTGCATCACCTGCAGCGCGATCAACTGGTAGCGCCAGTCGATGCGCCGCCGCAGCACCACGGCCGCAGTCACATGCAGCACCGGCGCCATCACCACGCTGCGGCTGCCGGCGCGACGCTGCTGCTGCCACTGGTGCCACACATCCACCCACACTTCCTGTTCGGTTGCGCCGAGCTGCTGGCGCCAGCGTTCGGCATCGGCCTGCGCTTCGGCATAGACCGTCGTGGCCTGCAGCATCGCCAGCGAGGGAGTCTGGTAATCGGCCACCGGCGCACGTCGCAGGGGCTGGCGGCGTGGTCGACCCAGCAGCTTCGGGCCTTCCTCGCGCTGGTCGTAGCCACCGCCGATGTTGGCATGCACGCCAGGCAGCGCGATTTCCTCGTGCGAGGGGGCCACGGTGGTCAAGGCGTAGTGCTGGCGGTGCTCATCGCGCGCGCTCAGCTGCACCACGCGCTCGGCAATCCCAGGGGGCAGGGCGATGCGTGGCTGTTCGTCGGCGCGTCGGCCGCTGACCGCGACGACCGTATCGAACAGGCCGATGAAGCGCAGCGCCGGGCGCGGCAACGCGAAGTCGGCGCTGCAGCGCAGGCCGGCGCCCTGCAGGCGCAGGCGCCACTGGCCGGCATCCCAGCCGCGCAGTTGGTTGGCCAGGTCGCGCGCGGCGGCCGCGCCACGTGAGTAGCCAAACAGATCGACCTGCACCGACTGCAAGGGCTGCTGCCAATGCGCCGCCAGGGCCGAAAGCGCGCCCGTCAGCAGTTCGTGCAGGGCGCGCTGTACTTTGGCCCGCACGCCGCTGGCGCCGATGCCGAAGGCCAGGCCGATCAGATCATCCTCGGCATCGTCGCGGGTGCCGACACCTTCCACGTAGATCGCCAGTGAGGGTTCGGCCAGCGGCGCGCGGCGGCTGTCCGGGTACAGCTGGTGCAGGCGCGCGATGTTGGTGGTGCCGTTGTAGTAGCTGCTGGTCAGCCGGCTCTGGTAGGTCGAATCGTCGTCGGCGCGCAGCAGCGCAGGGCGCGGTTGCGGTGGCTGTGCTCGCCCGCGCGCCAGGTTGTGCGCGTTGTTGCGGGTGCCATCGAAGAACAGGCCCAGGTGCAGTACGCCGCTCTGCCCACTGTCTCCGTTGCGGGTCTGGCCTGGAGTCATGTGCATCCCCTGTGGTGGTCATGTCACGACGGCGCGAACGCAGTGTATGGGCGAAGTGTACAGCCGCCCTTGACCTGTCTGAACACCGCTGCCGGCCGTCACAGATCCGCATGCTGGCCGGTTGCGGCGCTTGTATTCACACGGGGCGCGCAGGCCATATGGCTGCACCCGGCGCCGGGTCGTGCTGCATCAACGCTGTCTACTTCACTCCAAGGAGCGACAAGATGATGTCCAGAAACATCGGTCAAGCGGCAGGTGGTGTGTTGTTGGGGCTGTGCATGGCGACGGTGGCGCAGGCGGCGCCGTTGTTCGAACCGGTCACCGTGCTCAGCCGGGCTTCGGCCAGCAGTGAACCACAGCTGGGCAGGTTGCTTTCGGCGCCCTCCACCGCGACGGTGCAGGAAGTGCGCGTGGACGCTGCGGCCACGGCACAGTCGCAGCTGGAATTCGAGCTGCTGGGGCAGAAGGTGGTCGCCACGCGCAGCCGCAGCGAATCGTTGAGCGACGGCGGCAGTGTCTGGTACGGGCAGATCCGCAGTCCTGATGATCGCCTGCAGAAGGCGGGCGCCACCGGCCAGGATGATCCGGCCAACTCGGTCATCCTGGTGCGCTCGGGCAATTCACTCACCGGCTCCATCCGCAAGGACGGCACCCTGTACCGGCTGCGCCCGCTGGGCGACCGCCATGTGCTGGTGGAAGTGGATGAATCGCGCATGCCCGCCGACCATCCGGCCGACTACAACCAGCTGCCGAAGATCAGCATGCCGGCCAACGACCGCATCGGCGCCGCGCAGGCCTCCTCGGGCAGCCCGGCCACGATCCGTGTGCTGGTGGTGGCCACCAACGCCGCGGTGGCGGCCTACGGTGGCAACATGCAATCGCTGGTGCAGCTGGCGGTGGCCGAATCCAACCAGGGCTATACCAACAGCAACGTGGGCATCACCCTGCAGCTGGCCGGGTTTGAAACCACCAGCTACACCGAATCGGGCAACTTCAGCACCGACCTGGCGCGCTTCCGCAACACCAGCGACGGCTACATGGACAGCATCCACACCAGCCGCAACAACACCGCCGCCGATGTCGGCGTGCTGTTGATCAACAACAGCGGTTACTGCGGGTTGGCCTCGGGCATCGGCTCCACGGCGTCCACTGCGTTCGCAGCGGTGTACTGGGACTGCGCCACCGGCTATTACTCGTTTGCCCATGAAATCGGCCACCTGCAGAGCGCGCGGCATGACATCGCCACCGATCCCAGCACCTCGCCGTATGCCTACGGCCATGGCTATCGCTACGAGCCGGCCAGCGGTTCGCGCTGGCGCACCATCATGGCCTACGCCTGCTCGGCCGGCTGCCCGCGACTGAACTTCTGGTCGAACCCGAACATCAGCTACAACGGCGTGCCCATGGGCATTGCCAGCAGCGCCGACAACCAACGCGTGCTGGTGAACACCAAGGCCACCATCGCCGGCTTCCGCTGATTCGCAGAACGGAAACGCCGACCCAGGTCGGCGTTTCTGCTCAATGCCCCCCTCAGTCGCGCTGCAGCGATTCCAGCTGCCAACCGCCGGCGTCCACGCGCAGCACCGAGCCCTGTTCGTACCAGTCGCCCAGCACGATACGGGTGCATGCGCGGCCACCGGCCTGCACGTTGTGGATGGCCGGGCGGTGGGTATGCCCGTGGATCATCGTATCCACGCCGTGGCGTACGAAGGTGGCATCCACCTCGGCCGGGGCGACATCGGTCACCGTTTCGAACTGCGCGCGGTCGCCCTGCTTCATTTCCGACTGGCGTGCCTGGCTGGCGTCGCGTGCCTTCTGCGCGAAGGCAATGCGTGCGGCCAGCGGCTGCGCCAGGAACTGCGCCTGGAATACCGGATCGCGGGTCTGCGCACGGAACTGCTGGTAGGGAATGTCATCGGTGCACAGCAGGTCGCCGTGCTGCAGCATCACTGCGCGGCCGTACAGGTCGATCACGCAGGGGTCGGGCAGGATGCGCAGCCCGGCGCGGCGCGCATAGTCCTCGCCCAGCAGGAAATCACGGTTGCCGCGGATGAAGTAGACCGGCACGCCGCTGTCCGAAAGTGTCTTCAGCGCGTCGGCCACGGCATCGGCTACCGGCGACGGGGTGTCATCGCCGATCCAGGCTTCGAACAGATCGCCGAGGATGTACAGCGCATCGGCGCCAGGCGCTTCCTCGCGCAGGAAGCGCAGGAACAGGTCGGTGATGGCTGGACGGCTGGGGTCCAGATGCAGATCGGAAATGAACAGCGTGGTCATGCGGGCATTCTAGGGCATCATCCGCCGGGCATGGCCCAGCGCTACCGCTGGCGCGGCGCGATGGCCGGCGGATCGACCTCCGGAATCACACCGGCAGCGGCAGCCAGCGCAGGCTGGCCCACGCCAGCAGCGTGGCGATGCCGGTCGCGGCCAGCACATCGCTGGGGTAGTGCAGGCCCAGCACCACCCGCGACAGGCCCACGCCCAGGGTGAAGGGCACCAGCAGCGGTGCCAGCCACGGGTAGTACGCCAGCGCCACGATGGTGAAGGACACCGCGTGCAGGGTATGCCCGGACGGGAAGCTGAACTCGTCCAGCGGCGCTACCCAGGCACGGATGCGCAGGTCGGCCGCGTAGGGGCGCGGGCGCCGGGTCCAGCGCTTCAGGCCCTTGTACAGCAGTAGTGCGGCCAGCCCGGTGGCGGCCATGTGCACCGATGCGCGCAAGCCGTCGAAGCCATCGGCCAGCACCAGCGCGCCCATCAGCAGATACCAGAACACCCCGTCGCCCAGCCGGCTGATGATCGCGAACAGACGGCGCACCCGGCGCCGCCGGCAGTAATGATTGGCACGCCGGCACAGGCGTGCCTCGCGCCCGGCCAGTCCCTCAAGCGGCGTGGTGCGCATGGCCATTCCTCCGTGCCTGGGCCAGTTCGGCCAGCAGCGATTCGAATTCGGCCACGACCTGCTGCGGGTGCAGGCGCTTCATCGCGCGGGCCGCGTTGTCACCCAGCTCGCGGCGCAGCGCGTCGTCGCTGCCCAACTGCACGGCCGCGTCCACGAACTGCGCATCGTCGTCCACCGCCGCGCCGTTTTCGCCGTTGCGCAGGTACTCGCGCGCGGCGCCGTAGTCGAAGGCCACCGTGGCCAGGCCGCTGGCCATGCTTTCCAGAGTCACGTTGCCGAACGTCTCGCTGCGGCTGGGGAAGAGGAACAGATCGCCGCTGGCGAAATGGCGGGCCAGGGCGTCGCCGCGCTGGATGCCGCAGAAGATGAAGTCAGGGTTGTCGTGGGCCAGTTTCTCGCGTGCCGGGCCGTCGCCCACGAACACGAAGCGCGCCTTCGGCCGTACCTGCTGCAGGCGGCGGAATGCCTTCACCGCCAGCCCCAGGTTCTTCTCGGCGGCAATGCGGCCCACGTACAGGGCGACCAGGCCGTTGCCGTCCACGCCCCATTCCTCGCGCAGCGCAGGATCGCGCCGGGTCGGGTCGAACTGCTGGCTGTCCACCGCGCGTGCCAGCAACCGCACCCGCTCGAACCCCTGTTCGCCGAGGAACTGCTGCAGTTCGCGGGTCGGCACCAGGGTAGCGTCGGCCTGGTTGTGGAAGCGGCGCATCCAGCGCATGGCGGCCGACTGCAGCCACGCCACGCCGTAGTCGGGCAGGTATTCGTCGAAGCGGGTGTGGAAGCCGGTGGCGACGGGAATGCCAAGCCGCCGCGCGGTGCGCAGCGCCGACCAGCCCAGCGGGCCTTCGGTGGCGATGTAGATCGCGTCGGGGCGCTGCTGCTGCCAGTGCCGGCCCAGGCGGATCGGGGCGGGCAGGCCGAAGCGCAGGCCGGGGTAGCGGGGCAGGGCGGCGCCCGGCACCAGCAGCGTGCCCGGCGCCGCTTCCAGCGCTTCACTGGCCTGTCGTGGGCGGATCAGATCGACCTCGTGGCCGGCGGCGCGCAATCCCTGCTCCAGGCTCTGCACGGTCAGTGCAACGCCGTTGACCTCCGGCGGATAGGTCTCGGTGACGATGGCATGGCGCATGGCGGGCCTCCGGTTTTCCGGCATGCTCGGGCCTGCCCATGTAGGCGATATGACCGCATTGCGACCCGCAGATGACGGCCGCACCGGGCACAGCAGACCACGGCCCCGAAGGGCCGTGGCGTGGCTCAGAAGCGCTGCTGGTACTTCATGTAGATGAAGCGGCCGATGTCATAGCCACCGTAGTAGGAGAAGTTCGCGCTGGGCTGGCTGTACATGACCGGCCCCTGGCGACCGAACACGTTGTTGGCGCCGATCGAAACCGTCGCCTTCCACGGCAGGGTGTAGCGCGCCTGCACATCATGGAAGGTGACCGAGCCGCGCTGGTTGTAATCGCGGCTGCCGCTGAACCAAGGCGCGCGCTGGTCGGGGTGCGAGCATTCCTCCGGGTATTCCGCTGCGTTCAGACAGCGTTCCTTGACTGCGGAGAAGTAGCGCAGGCTCCAGGTCACACCGAAATCGCCACGCTCCCAGCCCAGCGCGGCGGTGGAGCGCACGCGGAAGCCGATACCGCCGTTGCCGGCGATGCCGTTGCTGGGAATCGGCGGTACATCGGTCTCGTTGCTGGTCCGCTCCTTGGCACTGACCACATAGGTGGTGTTCCAGTCGGCCCGCAGCTTGCCCCAGCGGGTGTCGATCTGGTGGCCGATCTCCAGGTCATACCCCTCGGCCTGGACAAAACCGCTGTTGCGGCTGCCGTAGTTCAGCGAATCGACAATGCCCAGGGTGGGATCGCGGGTGAAGCTGCCGCAACGCTCGGCGATGCCCAGTTCGTAGCAGTCGCGCAGGATGTCGTTGGGATGGTCGGGCACGATGGTGTTGTCGATGCGGATCTTCCACCAGTCCAGCGCAATGTTCAGGCCTTCGGCGAACGTGGGGCTCCAGACCAGGCCCAGCGTTCGGCTGGTCGCCGTTTCCGGTTGCAGGTCGGGATTGGAGCCGTTGGTGAACGGACACGGCGTCTGCCCGCTGCTGCCGGTGATCGGTTCGTTGCCCTGGCCGAGCTGCCGATAGCTGTCTGCGTTGGCGATGTCGGCCGCGCAGCGTGCGCCCACCTCCGGGCTGCTGGCGGCGGCACCGTACACGGTGTCGCACGGATCGCGGAAGCCGGTCGTAAAGGTTTGCGATCCGCCGCCATAGAGGTTGGAGATGGTCGGTGCACGGAAGCCCTGGGCCCAGGTGCCACGGACCAGCAGTTGGTCGATCGGCTTCCAGGTGAAACCGAACTTGCTGTTGAGGGTGCCGCCGAAGGTGGTGTAGTCGGAATAGCGCGTGGCGGCATTCAGGGTGACCTCGCGCGCGCCCGCCACATCACGCAGCACCGGTATGTTCAGTTCCAGATACGCTTCGTCCACGCGGTAGCCACCGCCGGTGGGCCCTGCGGCCAGGTTGGTGGTGGCGCCGGTCTGCGCCAGCGCATCGGGAATGAAACGGCCATCCTCGCGTCGGCTCTCCGCGCCCAGGGCAAAGCCGAGTTCACCGGCGGGCAGGGTGGCGAGGCTTCCGCTCAGGCTCGCAAAGAGCGTGCGCGTGGTGGTGCGGCCGCGGGTGACCTCCTCGGGGAACAGCCAGTCCTGCAGTTCGGGATTGCCGGTCAACCCATACGGGTCGTGCTGGCCATGGGGCACCAGCGGATTCCAGGGCTTGCAGCCGGCAATGGGCGCCTCCGGTGTCCCGCATTCCACCCGGCCGGTTTCAGGGTTGTAGAACGACGGCCCGGTGGCATCGGCCACCCGCTGCTTGTGCAGGTTGCCAGTGGCATGCTGGACCAGCTCGCTGCGGTTGTACTGGTATCCGGCTTCCCAGTCGAAGCTGTGGCCGCCGAACTCGACGTTGCCCTCGAGGGCGGCCACGGCCTGCCAGGTGGTCAGTTCGCTGGTGCTGACGCGCGGAATCTCCCAGGTGCGACGGTTCCACTCCACGTCACTGGGCGTCTCATATCCGTGGTGGCGGCCAAAGGGATTGAACCAGCTGTCAGCCGACATGGGCGTGATGCCCGCTGCCGCGGACTGGAACGGGTAGCCGGCGATCTGCCGCGTCGTGGTGCGCTGGTTGTAGCCCAGTTGCGTGGTGATGCGGAGCTGGTCGTTCAGGTCTGCGCGGGCATCGACGAACACCGAGTCGCGCCGGATCGGCGTCTGCAGGTGCATCTGCTCGTTGCTGTTGCTGACATCACCGGTGAAGGGCGTGTTGTCGCTGTGGTGCATGCTGTCCGGTCCCCCCGGCGCGCTGCCCCGGTTGAGGGAGTAGCTGCAGCCTTGGCGGCTGCTGCAGCCCGGCCCCTGGAAACCGACGATGCGCCCCCATTGACCGACCGTGGTCCAGCCATCGTCAGGGTGGCGATCGGTGTTGGTGTACGCGCTGAATCCGCGATCCTTCGCCCACACGCCTTTTTCCTCGACATGCTCGGCGACGAAGGTAAGCGAGGCGCGGTCATTGGACCAGCCTGCCACCACGTCGAACTGGCTGCGCGCGCCATCGCCTTCGCTGTACTGGCCCTGGTAGACACTGGCCGTCACGCCTTCCACGTTGCGACGGGTGATGATGTTGACCACGCCGGCCATCGCGTCGGAACCATAGATGGCTGACGCGCCGTCCTTCAGGACTTCCATGCGCTCCACCGCTGCGGCGGGAATGCTGGAGATGTCCTGCCGGCCGGTGGTGGTCATGCCCAGCCGCTTGCCGTTGACCAGCACCAGTGTGCGTTCTGAACCCAGCCCGCGCATATCGACGTAGCTGCCGCCGGCGGCTTCGCCGGCACTCA
Source organism: Stenotrophomonas sp. Steno-C17 (assembly GCF_056393165.1). Classification (NCBI taxonomy): domain Bacteria; kingdom Pseudomonadati; phylum Pseudomonadota; class Gammaproteobacteria; order Lysobacterales; family Lysobacteraceae; genus Stenotrophomonas; species Stenotrophomonas sp. Steno-C17. The sequence continues at coordinate 51,720 of NZ_JBWJPD010000020.1, read as the reverse complement.
GTGGGCTGGCGCGGCTCAGTGTCGGGCTGCCCATGGCCGTCAGGTTCTGCAGGATGTCTGCCACGGAATTGAAACCCTGTCGCTCGATGTCGGCGCGGCTGATGGTCAACACCGGCTGCGCGGTTTCCAGGTCAACCTGGCGGATACGCGAACCAGTGATTTCGATGCGGTCCAGGGTAGTCGGCGCGGGGGACTCCTGGGCCAGTGCGGGCAGGGCTGCCGCCATGCCGGTGGTCGCCAATGCGCAGTGGATCGCCCAACCCAGCGGGGAGGTTCTCGACGTCATGCAGTCTCTCTCTCTTTGTGTGGAAGCGGACGCCCAAGGTGCGGGCCGGTCCGTCCGCCACGACCGGGGTCGCGACGGCACGCCACTAACGCGTGGCGTTGAATTTCCGTAAAGGCAGAAAGCGACCACGTGCTGCGTGGCGACTGTCGTGTTCCGCACTAGTGGCGGACGTTCAACAACTTGCGCGCGTTGCAGTGCGGAACGAGACACCGCCGAAGGGCGCTGCGCCGCTGGCGCGGCAAACGTTGCGGCGGTTCATTGGCGACAAAAAAAACCACGGCCCCGAAGGGCCGTGGTCGTGTCACTTCACTGCGGCAACGCGCGGGATCAGAAGCGCTGCTGGTACTTCAGGTAGACGAAGCGACCGATGTCGTAGCCACCGTAGTAGGAGAACACCGAGTTCGGCTTGGTGTACATGTTCGGGCCGTACTTCTCGAACACGTTGTTGGCACCGACGGCCACGGTGGCATCCCACGGCAGGTTGTAGCGGAACTGCACGTCGTGGAAGGTGACCGAACCACGCTCGTTGTAGTTGCGCGAACCGGAGAACCACGGTGCACGCACGCCCGGATCGGAGCATTCATCCGGATGCGCGACCACGTTCAGGCAGGTCTCCTTCACGCCGGAGTAGTAGCGGGCGGTCCAGCTGACACCGAAGTCACCCTTGTCCCAACCCAGGGTCAGGTTGGAACGCACGCGGAAGCCGCTGGTGGCGTTGGTGGAGATGCCGTTGACCGGGGTCGGCACCACGGTCGGGTCGTTGGTGGAACGGAAGACGTTCGAGCTGACGTAGGTGGTCGACCACTGGGTGCTGAAGGTGCCCAGCGCGTCGGTGTCCAGACGGTAGGTCAGCTCCATGTCGTAACCTTCGGTTTCCAGGAAACCGGCGTTACGGTTGCCGTAGGTCAGCTTGTTGACGATGCCCAGCACCGGGTCACGGGTGAACTGCGAGCAGCGCGAATCGATGCCCTGCTCGTAGCAGTCGATCAGGATCTGGTTCGGGCTGTCAGCCACGATGGTGTTGTCGATGCGGATCTTCCACCAGTCCAGCGACACGTTGAAGTTCTGGATGAAGTTCGGGCTCCACACCACACCCAGGGTCTTGCTCTTGGACGTTTCCGGCTGCAGCAGCGGGTTGGAGCCGTTGGTGAACGGCACCGGGGTCTGGTCGGTGCTGCTGGTGATCGGCACGTTGCCCTGCTTCAGCTGACGGTAGGTGTCAGCGTTGGCGATGTCGCGGGCGCAGCGCGCGCGCACGGCGGCGCTGGTGCGCGACGGGCCGTAGACGGTGTCGCAGGGATCGGCATAGCCGGTGGTGAAGGTTTCCGAACCACCGCCGTACAGGTCGTTGATGGTCGGGGCGCGGAAGCCTTCAGCCCAGGTGCCACGCACCATCAGCTGTTCGATCGGGCGCCACTTGAAGCCGAACTTGCTGTTCAGCGTGTTGCCGAAGGTGTCGTAGTCCGAGAAACGCGTCGCCGCGTTCAGGGTCAGCTCCTGCGCACCCGGCAGATCGGCCAGGATCGGCGCGTTCAACTCCAGGTAGGCTTCCTTCACCTTGTAGCCGCCACCGGTCGGGCCGGCGGCCAGGTTGGTGGTGGCACCGGTCTGGGCCAGCGCATCGGGAATGAACTCGCCGGTTTCCTTGCGGTTCTCAACACCGAACGCAAAGCCCAAGTCGCCGCCCGGCAGGGTCAGGATGCTGCCGGCGATGGTGGCGAAGAAGTTCTTGCCAACGGTCTTGCCGGACGAATCCTCGGCCGACATCAGGTAGTCGATCAGGGCCTGGTTGCCGGTCAGCCCGTACGGGTTCACCACACCGGCGGCGACCAGCGGGTTCCAGACCATGCAGTTGGCGATCGGTGCAGCGGCGCTGCCGCACTCCACCTTGCCGGTGGTGGCGTTGTAGTACGACGGACCGACCGCGTTCTTCACGCGTTCCTTGTGCAGGTTGCCGGTGGCGTGCTGGCGCAGCTCGTTCTTGTTGTACTGGTAGCCCACTTCCCAGTCGAAGTAGCGCTCGCCGATGTTGAAGGTGCCATCGAAGGCGGCCACGGCGCGGTAGGTCTTCAGTTCACTGTCGCTGACGCGCGGCACTTCCCAGGTGCGGTGGTTCCAGGCCACGGCGGTCGGGGTGGCGTAGCCGTTCTTGCGACCGAACGGGTTGAAGTAGCTGTCGATCGACATCGAACCGATGCCGGCCGTGGACGACTGCAGCGGGTAGCCGGCGATCTGGCGGCTCGACTCGCGCTTGTTGTAGCCCAGCTGGGTGCTGAAGTGCACGTTGTCGGTGATGTTCAGGCGGCCATCGACGAACACCGAGTCCCGCTTCAGCGGATAGTTCAGGTGCATCTGTTCGTTGGTGTTGCTGACATCGCCATCGGGTGCATTGGCATTGGTCAGGTGGTAGTTGGCCGGGTTCAGCGGGTCGGCGCCGCGGTTCAGCGAGTAGCTGCAGGTGCCGTTGTTGGCCGCGGTGCAGCCCGGGCCGCGCAGGCCGGTGATCTGGCCCCACTGGCTGACCGTGGTCCACGCCTCGGTCGGGTGGCGCGAGGTGTTGCCGAAGGCGCTGAAGTCGCGGTCCTTGGCCCACACGGCCTTTTCTTCGGAATGCTCGGCCGACAGCGTGATGGAGCCACGGTCGTTGGCCCAGCCGGCCACCACGTCGAAGCGGTCGCGTGCGCCGTCGCCCTGGCTGTACTGGCCGTGGTAGACGTTGGCGGTCACGCCGGTGACGTTGTGGCGGGTGATGATGTTGACCACGCCGGCCATGGCGTCCGAACCATAGATGGCCGAGGCGCCGTCCTTCAGCACTTCAATGCGCTCCACCGCCGACACCGGCAGGCTCGACACGTCCTGGTAACCGGAGGTGCTGATGCCCAGGCGCTTGCCGTTCACCAGCACCAGAGTGCGCTGCGCGCCCAGGTTGCGCATGTCGATGTAGGTGCCGCCCGCGTTTTCACCGGCACTCAGCACGTTGGCGCGGCTGATGGCCGGGCTGCCCATGGCGGTGACGTTCTGCAGGATGTCGGCCACCGAGCTGAAGCCCTGGCGTTCGATGTCCTTGCGCGAGATCGCCAGCACCGGGTTGGCGTTTTCCACGTCGACCTGGCGGATGCGCGAACCGGTGATCTCGATGCGATCGAGGGTGGTGGGGGCGCCGTCCTGGGCCAGGGCAGGCAGCGCGATGGTCGCGGTGCCGACGATCAGGGCATGGCGGATCGCCTGGCCCAGCACGGTGGAGCGTGAAGTCATCGAGTCTCTCTCTCTCGTTGAGGCTGCAGATGCAGGCCAAAAGGGCCTGCGAAACCCGGTTTCGCCTGTCAGGACTGAGCCGGTGACTTCGATTTATTCTCGTTCGTTAACCATCTGTAAAGGGGGTGTTACGAAATGTGTCGATTCCTGTCGCGTGAAGATCACGCAAAATTAATAAAAGCAAGGGCTTAGCGTCATGCTGATGGCCGTCGCTCAGGTGTCCATCAGAAACCTGAATCCGCATTCAGCTTGCCGATTGCGCAAAACGCAGACGGCAACGGCCCATTTCCGGGCCGTTGTCGGGAGCGTTCGGAGGCCGGCGCGCCGCCGGCGCGGGGTCACACCACGAACGGGCGGAACTGCAGGCCGAGCCCGGCCAGACCCTCGGTTTCGCCGATCAGGTCGGCACGCAGCAGGGGGCGGGCATCGATGAAGGCCTGCGGCACGATCAGCGAAAGGCGGTTGTCGTCGGCGGTCAGTTCCAGCGCCGGGGGCGGCACGTCTTCGTGGGCGCGGTTGAGCAGTACGGCCAGCCGCAGCAGGGCGGTCAACCGGCGCGCCGTCAGCAGCAGACGCTCGGGCAGGGCATCGAAGGTGGACTTGCCCACGTTGCGCCGATGGCTGCGCACCAGGGCGGCCAGCATCTGCTGTTCCTGCCGCGAGAAGCCGGCGATGTCGGAGTTTTCCAGCACGTAGCTGCCGTGCACGTGGTAACCGCTGTGGGCGATCATCAGGCCCAGCTCGTGCAGGCGCGCGGCCCAGCCGAGCATGCGCGCATCGTCGGCATCCAGCTTCCAGCGCTCCTGCACCTGTTCCAGCAGCCCCAGGGCGGTGTCCTGCACGCGGTCGGCCTGGGCGGTATCAATGCCGTAGCGCTGGGTCAGTGCGGCCACCGACTCGTCGCGCGGATCGTTCTCGCCAGCGCGGCCGACGATGTCGTACAGGATGCCTTCGCGCATGGCGGCCTTGCTGACCAGCAGCTTCTGCAGGCCCAGCGCCTGGAACGCCGCCTCCAGCACCAGGATGCCGCCAGCGATGATCGGCCGGCGGTCGCTGGACAGGCCCGGCAGCACGATGTCGTCGATCTTCTTGGCCTTCAGCAGTTCATCGCGCAGCTGTGGCAGGGCTTCGGCGGTGATCGCGCCCTTGCTCAGCTTCATGCTGGCGCAGATCTCGCTGATCGCCTTGTGCGTGCCCGACGAGCCCAGCGCCTCGTGCCAGCCCAGCGCGCGGTACTTGCTGGCAAAGGGCTGGAACTCGCGGCCGATCTCGGCAAGCGCGTCCTTCCAGCGCTTGCGGCTGAGCTTGCCTCCGGGGAAGAAGCGGCGCGTGCTGGCAATACAGCCGGCCTGCAGGCTCTCGCGCTCGAGCGTCTGCATGCCCATGCCGATGATGAATTCGGTGGAGCCGCCGCCGATGTCGATCACCAGGCGGCGCTGGTCGGCCTTGGGCGGCTGTGCATGGGCCACGCCCAGATAGATCAGGCGGGCTTCTTCGCGGCCGCTGACCACTTCGATGGCATGCCCCAGCGCGGTTTCGGCCGGCATCAGGAACGCCTGCGGCGAACGCAGCTGGCGCACGGTGTTGGTGGCCAGGGCACGCACGCGGTGCGGCGGCACGTTGCGGATGCGCTGGCCGAAGCGGGCCAGGCATTCCAGCGCGCGCTGGCGGGCGGCGGCGGACAGACCGCCTTTGCCGTCCAGGCCATCGGCCATGCGCACCGTTTCGCGCAGGCGGTCGATCACCCGCAACTGGCCAAGCGTGTAGCGCGCGATGACCATGTGGAAACTATTGGAGCCAAGGTCGATGGCGGCCAGCAGGTCGCCATCCTGCAATGCGGGCGGAGTCGTGGTGGTATGCGGCATGGGCGAATGTTAGCCGAAGGGGCGGTGTGCTCGTCACCGCGCGGCCTTCACATTGTGGGGGGGCTATGCGGCAGGGCTGCGCCCTGCACCCGCCGGATCAACGTCAACGTCAACGTCAAAGGCGGGCTGTCCGTGGGATGGCGGGGTGGGTCCGGTTGCGGGGGACGGCGCAAGTACGTCCTTGTAAGCTTGGCCGCGGCATCCATGCCGCGGACACCCCCGCAACCGGACCCACCCCGCCTTCGACAGTTCCCGCGGTCTGTCGGAACGGCGAGGGGGCAGATCCCGGTGTTGAATCGCTTCTGTAGAGTCGAGCCATGCTCGACTGCTTCTGCTGCAGGTAGGTGTCGACCTTGGTCGACACGGTAGATTCACGCCATGCGTGGATGGGCCCCAACGTGCCGACCAAGGTCGGCACCTACTGGCTGTCCGGACGGCACGGGGTCGGATCCCGTTGCTGCGCAACGGGCTCTGACCCCGGTGTTGAATCGCTTTTGTAGAGTCGAGCCATGCTCGACTGCCTTTGCTGTTGGTAGGTGTCGACCTTGGTCGACATGGTAGATCCACGCCATGCGTGGATGGGCCCCAACGTGCCGACCAAGGTCGGCACCTACCGGCTGTCCGGACGGCACTGGGTCGGATCCCGTTGCTGCGCAACGGGCTCTGACCCCGGTGTTGAATCGCTTTTGTAGAGTCGAGCCATGCTCGACTGCCTTTGCTGTTGGTAGGTGTCGACTTTGGTCGACATGGTAGATCCACGCCATGCGTGGATGGGCCCCAACGTGCCGACCAAGGTCGGCACCTACCGGCTGTCCGGACGGCACGGGGTCGGATCCCGTTGCTGCGCAACGGGCTCTGACCCCAGTGTTCTGCATGGAGCGCGTTGTGCCGACCAAGGTCGGCACCTACCGGGTCACAGCCCCTGCATCAACGCCATCTGTGCCGAATGCGGCGCTTCATCGTGGGCTGGGGCGCGCTTGTGGTACACGCCTTCGGCGTCCAGCTCCCACGCGTTGAGGTTGTCGTCCAGGTAGTTCTGCAGCACTTCGCGGTACACCCGCTTGGCCAGGTCCGGGTCCAGGATCGGGAAGCCGGTCTCGACCCGGCGCAGCAGGTTGCGTTCCAGCCAGTCGGCGCTGGCGCAGAACAGTTCCGGGGCGCCGTCATTGCCGAACCAGTACACCCGGCTGTGTTCCAGGAAACGGCCGACGATGGAGCGTACGCGGATGTTGTCCGACACCCCCGGTACGCCCGGGCGCAGTGTGCAGGCGCCGCGGATGATCAGGTCGATCTGCACCCCGGCCTGCGAGGCGGCGTACAGCGCGCGCACCACCTGCGGTTCGTTCAGTGCGTTCATCTTGGCGATGATGCGCGCCGGGCGACCGGCCGCGGCGATGCGGGTTTCGCGCTCGATCCGGCCCAGGATGCCGGTGTGCAGGGTGAAGGGCGATTGCAGCAGGCGCTTGAGCTTCATCTTCGAGGCCAGCCCGGACAGCTGCTGGAACAGCAGGTGCACATCGTTGCCGATGTCTGCATCAGCGGTGATCAGGCTGATGTCGGTGTACGCGCGCGCGGTGCCGCTGTGGTAATTGCCGGTACCCAGGTGCACGTAGCGGCGCAGCTTGCGGCCCTCGCGGCGCACGATCAGCAGCATCTTGGCGTGCGTCTTGTAGCCGACCACGCCGTACACCACCTGTACGCCGGCTTCCTGCAGGCGGTCGGCCAGGCCCAGGTTGGCCTCTTCGTCGAAGCGCGCGCGCAGTTCCACCACCACGGTCACGTCCTTGCCGTTGCGCGCGGCCTGGATCAGGGCCTCCACGATCTGCGAATCCTTGCCGGTGCGGTACAGGGTCTGCTTGATCGCCAGTACATTCGGGTCGATCGCCGCCTGCTTGATCAGGTCCAGCACCGCGCTGAAGGCATCGAAGGGGTGGTGCAGCAGCAGGTCCTGGCGGGCCACGGTGTCGAAGATGCCGTCGCTGTCGCGCAGCGTGCGCGGGGTCATCGGCGGGTACTTCAGATCCGGCTGCGCGATCAGGTCGTACAGTTGGATGATGCGGTTGAGGTTTACCGGGCCGTCGATGCGGTACACCGCGTTTTCGGTCAGGCCGAAGTTCTGCAGCAGGGTGCGCACGATCTCGCGCGGCATGTCATGGGCGATCTCCAGACGCACCGCCGGCCGGTAGCCGCGGTCCACCAGTTCGTCGCGCAGGGCCAGCGCCAGGTTCTCCACTTCTTCCTCGTCCACCACCAGTTCCGAATTGCGGGTGACGCGGAACTGGTAGGCGCCCTGGACTTCCATGCCCGGGAACAGCTCGTCCACGAAGGTGGACAGCACCGACGACAGGAACACGAAGTTCTGCGGGCCGCCCAGTTTTTCCGGCAGCTGGATGATGCGTGGCAGCGAACGCGGCGCGCGCACGATGGCCAGGTGGCCGGCACGACCGAACGCGTCGGTGCCCTTCAGCACCACCACGATGTTCAGCGATTTGTTGAGGATCTTCGGGAACGGATGCGCCGGGTCCAGGCCCAGCGGCGACAGCACCGGCATGATCTCGTTGCGGAAGTACGCGCGCAGCCAGCGGCGCTGGCGGTCGCTCCAGGAATGGCGGCCGAGCACGCCGATGCCCGCCTCCATCAGCGCCGGGCGCAGGGTCTCGTTCCAGCAGCGGTACTGCTGGTCCACCAGCTCAGCGGCGCGCTCGTGGATCGCATTGAGGATGGTCTGCGGGCTCATGCCATCGGGCGCCGGCGGCAGGCCGAATTCCTGCGCGTGGCGCACTGCCGCGGCACGGATCTCGAAGAATTCGTCCAGGTTGGTGCAGGAAATGCACATGAAGCGCAGGCGCTCCAGCAGCGGTACCTGCGGGTCCATGGCCTGGGCCAGCACGCGGAAGTTGAAATCCAGCTGCGACAGTTCGCGGTTGATGTACAGCGCCGGGTCGCGCAACGGATCGTTGTCCGGGCTCACGGGGAGGGGGAGGGATCCGAGGCTGCTCATGGCGTCATTCTTCGAGGGAAGTCAGGGGGGCGGTGTCGCGCGTTCGTACGTGGTCGGCATCGAAATGGCAGGCGAACACCGAGCCCTTGCCGACTTCGCTGTCGATCTCCAGCCGGGCGTGGTGCAGGCCAAGGATGTGCTTGACGATGGACAGGCCCAGGCCGGTGCCGCCGCTCTCGCGCGAGCGGCTGCTGGATACACGGTAGAAGCGCTCGGTCAGGCGCGGCAGGTGGTTGGCCGGAATGCCGTAGCCGGTATCGCGCACGGCCAGCACCACGCCATCGCCTTCGCGACGGAACTGCACGTCGATGCGGCCACCGGCCGGGGTGTAGCGCACGGCGTTGGTCACCAGGTTGGAGAAGGCGCTGTGCAGCTCCTTGGTCGAGCCCTGCAGGTCCACCCCGGCCAGATCTTCCACGCTGATCTGGTGGCGGCCCTGGCTGTGCGCCTCGGCCTCGCGGCGCAGGGTGGCCAGCATCGGCTGCATGGCCACGGTCTCTTCCTCGCTGTGCTCCTGCGATTCCAGCCGCGACAGGGTCAGCAGGTCTTCCACCAGCTGGGCCATGCGCTGGCTCTGCTTGCGCATTTCTTCCAGCATCGGGCCGGTGCCCGGGAAATCCTCCGGGTCCATCATGTCCAGGTAGCCATGCACCACGGTCAGCGGCGTGCGCAGTTCGTGCGACACGTTGGCCACGAAATCGCGGCGGACCTGTTCCAGCCGCAGCAGCTTGCTGACATCGCGCGCGATCAGCAGCCAGTAGTCCTGCGAGTAGGGAATCAGCCGCAGGTTCAGGCGGATGGCCGGGTCGACCGGCGAGGGCACATCCAGGATCGGTTCGGCATTGCGCCCACCGGCCAGCCAGTGCGCCAGCGGCATCGGTTGCAGGCGGTCGACCAGTGCTTCGCCCAGATCACCGGGGTGGTGCAGGCCGAGCAGGGCAGTGGCCGCTTCGTTGAACCACTGCACGCGCTGGCTGTTGCGGTCCAGCACCACCACCGCATCGGGCAGCGCGGCGGCGGCGGCACGGTAGCTGCGAAGCATGTCCAGCAGGCGGCGCTTGCGTACGCGCATTTCCACCTGGTTGCGGTACAGCAGGCGGTCCAGCTCGTTCCACACGCCGGACCCTTCCTCGGCGGTTTCCCAGCGCTGGCGCGCGGTCAGCCGGCGCAGCACGCTGCGCAGGCGCCAGTAGTGCCAGGCCAGCGTGGCCAGTGCGGCCAGCGCGACGCACAGCCACAGATGCCCGCTGAACCACCCGACCACGCCGGCCAGCACCAATACCGCTGCCACGGAGGCCAGCGTCTTCAACCAGGCGGAGCGGATGTGGCGGGGCATTGCGGTCTCGTCGTTGGAGGCGGCGGTTCACGCGGTGAACCGAGGGTTATAGCAGAGTTGCCGACACCGGCACCGGCAGGTGCGCGGTGCCGGCACGACGAGGCTCAGGTAGCGGTAGAGAAGCGGTAGCCGGCGCCGCGCACGGTCTGCACCATGTTTTCGGCGTTGAACGGTTCCAGCGTCTTGCGCAGGCGGCGGATGTGCACGTCGATGGTGCGCTCTTCCACGTACACGCTGCCGCCCCACACATGGTCCAGCAGCTGCGCGCGGGTGTACACGCGTTCGGGGTGGGTCATGAAGAAGTGCAGCAGGCGGTATTCGGTCGGGCCGATCGGCACCGGCTGGTCGTTGGCGAACACGCGGTGGGCGGCGCCGTCGATGCGGATCGGGCCGACCGACACGCTGCCGTCCTCGTCGTCATCGCGGGCGCGGCGCATGACGGCGCGGATGCGTGCCAGCAGTTCGCGCGCGGAGAACGGCTTGACCACGTAGTCGTCCACGCCGGCTTCCAGGCCGCCCACGCGGTCGTTCTCTTCGCCGCGTGCGGTCAGCATGATGATCGGCACTTCGCGGGTCAGCGTTTCCTTGCGCCAGCGACGGGCCAGGTCCAGGCCGCTGGTGCCCGGCAGCATCCAGTCCAGCAGGATCAGGTCCGGCACGCGGTCGGCGATGGCGGTCTGGGCTTCACGGGCATCGCCCGCGTGGACCGGCTCGTAATCGCCCTTGCGCAGGGCGAAGGCGACCATTTCTCGGATCGCGGGCTCGTCATCGACGATCAGGATGCGTTTCTGCACGAGGACACCGTAGGGCTCGGTTACTGGAGTGGTGCCAGTAGACTACGGTTTGATGACATGTTTGTGACGGCCTGGCCGGATAAATATCCCGCTGCCATGCACCGGTCATCCGCGCCTCAGCGGCGGTCCAGCTCCGGGTCCTGCACGCCCTGGCGGCGCAGCTCCAGCACGGTGGGGGTGATCGCCTCGATGCGCGCATCCACGCGGGCACGGCCCACGTAGTCCAGTTCCGGGTTGCGCTTCAGGGCCTGCAGCTGCATCAGGGCCTGTTCCGGGCGGCCACCCAGGAAGGCGGCTTCGGCGTAGGCCTCGCTGGCGCGCACGCTGTCCCCGGCCAGTTCGCTGGCACGGGCGTAACGCTGCTGGAAGACCGGATCGTTACCACTTTGCGACAGCAGCGGGCGCAGCATCGCCTGGGCGCGCTGGCCAGCCTCGCGACCCCCCTGTTCGTTGAGGATCTCGGCATAGGTCAGCGCCACCGGCCGGCTGTTGGGGTGCTGGCGCAGCAGTTGTTCAAAGCGCGCGTTGGCCTGGGCAGGCTGGCCCGAGCGGGATTCGGCCTCGGCCAGCGCCAGCGCCACCCACAGATTGTCCGGATGGGTCTGGGCCAGGCTGGCCAGGGTCTGGCGGGACTGCAGTGCACCGCTGCGGCCACCGCGCATGCTGGCCAGTGCCTGGCCATAGCGCTGCGGGTCGGTCAGCCCGGTCTTCTGCCGCTTGGCCAGGTCGGCGTACTCGCGGTCCACTTCGCCGCTGTTGTCGCCGCTGAGCACGCGCAGGCGCTCGCGGGCCCACTCGAAATCGCCGCTGGGGCCACGGTTGAGCTGGCCGATCGGCAGGCGCAGCACGCTGCCGGGCAGCAGCGGGTTGTTGCCGCGCAACAACGGCTCGGACAGGCCGGGGTCGGCAGGATTCACCCGTTCCTTGCGTTCACCGCCGGGCGTGCTGGTGGTCAGTACCACCGTGTCCTTCTTCATCTGCTCGGCGCGCGCCTTGGCTTCGCTGATGCGGGTGGTATTGACCGGGTGGGTGCGCAGGAAGTCGGGAATGCTGTAGCCGCCGTCGTTGCCGCGCATGGCCGCCGACATGCGTTCGAAGAAGCCGGCCATCGCGTCCACGTCATAGCCGCTGCGCGACAGGGTGCGGATGCCCAGGCGGTCAGCCTCGGATTCGTTGGAGCGGGTGTAGTTGATCTGCCGCTGCTGCATCAGCCCCATGCCGGAACTGATGGCGGCCATGGTGGCGTCGCCGGACGAATTGCCGCCGCTGGCCTGGGCTGCCACCACGGCGGCCAGCATGCCCAGCAGGATCGGAATCTGGTCGCGCTGGGCCCGTTCCACTCCGCGCAGCACGTGCTGCTGGGTGACGTGGGCGATTTCATGCGACAGCACCGCAGCCACTTCGTCCTCGCGCTCGGCGGTCAGCACCAGCCCCGCATTCACCCCGATGTAGCCGCCCAGCGTCGCGAAGGCATTGATCTGCCGGTCCTTCATCATGAAGAACGTGTAGGACTGCCGGGGCTGGTCGCTGTTGGAGCCGAGCCGGGTGCCCATGGTCTGCAGCCAGTCGTTCACCAGCGGGTCGTCCAGCAGGTAACCGTAGTTGCGCAGTTCGCGCAGCATCATGGCGCCGTACTCGGCCTGGCGGGCCGGGGTCAGCAGCTCGCCGGCCGACGAGCCGATGTCGGGCAGCTTTTCCTGGGCGCGGGCCAGCGGCATGGCCAGGGCCAGGGTCACGGCGGTGGTCAGCAGCAGGGCTCGCAAGCGGGACATCCTCGGGGCAGGGCGGGCACAGCGTGGCAGGGCGGGGGGCAACCCTTCGTTAATCCACAGTGTTGCGGTGGTGGCGTGGAAATTCCAGCGCACCGGTACCATATACAGACCGTCGATCCATCGTGGAGTTTCCCGTGACAGCCCAGCCCTCCGGCGCCAGCCCCGCCATCACCATCTATTCCACCGCCGTCTGCCCGTACTGCGTGGCCGCCAAGAACTTCCTCAAGAGCAAGGGCCAGCAGTGGACCGAGGTCCGCATCGACCTGGACCCGGCCGAGCGCGAGAAGATGATGGCGCTGACCCGCCGTACCAGCGTGCCGCAGATCTTCGTGGGTGAAGTCCACGTCGGCGGTTACGACGACATGATGGCCCTGCACCGTGAAGGCAAGCTTGAGCCGCTGCTGGCCGGGCAGGGCCAGGCATGAGCGCCGCAGACGACGGCAGCAAGGACCGCATCGCCGAATTCACTGCGTTCCGCAAGCGCATGAACGAGCGCATCCTGGGCGAGCCGAACCAGGTCGTGCGCCGCTTCTTCGCGCTGGACACGCAGACCTACCAGGCCGGCGCGCTGGACGTGAAGACCAAGGAACTGCTGGGCCTGGTCGCCTCGATGGTGCTGCGCTGCGATGACTGCATCAGCTACCACGTGGCCCAGTGCAAGGAAGCCGGGGTGACCCGCGAAGAGTTCTTCGAGACCTTCTCGGTCGGTCTGGTGGTGGGCGGTTCGATCGTCATTCCGCACCTGCGCCGCGCCGTCGACTTCCTCGACCAGCTGGAAGGCGGCGCCGCCGCCCCCGAAGCGCACGAGCACTGAGGCAACGCCGGGCCACGCCCAGCGCCCACCTGAACCAACAGCCGCCGGCCACGCCCCGGCGCCAGCGCCCCCCCACTGCGCGGGGGGCCTTTCCCGCGATCCGACCGCCCAGGAGCCCCTTCTTGTTGAAGGGGCGCGCCGACAGGCGGGGGTAGAGGAGGAATGCGCGGGCAATTCTGCCTGAGCCGGGGACTGGGACCATGGTCTATTTGGGACCTCGGCCCCGGCTCAGGCATAATTGCGGGTGAAACTTCCTTTGCGCCGGCGTTTCCGGGCACGTCCGGACGGCGTACTTCCCCCTGTTCGGAACATCGATCAATGACGCAGAAAATTACGGTCATCCGCGGCGACGGCATCGGCCCGGAAATCATGGACGCCACCCTGTACGTGCTGGACCAGCTGAACGCTGGCCTGGAGTACGAAGACGCCGACGCCGGCCTGGTGGCGCTGGAAAAGCACGGCGACCTGATGCCGGCGGTGACCCTGGAATCGATCGCGCGCAACAAGGTGGCGCTGAAGAGCCCGCTGACCACCCCGGTCGGTGGTGGCTTCACCTCGATCAACGTCAGCCTGCGCCGCCACTTCGACCTGTACGCCAACGTGCGTCCGGCCCACACCTTCCCGAACACCAAGTCGCGTTTCGACAACGTCGACCTGATCACCGTTCGTGAGAACACCGAAGGCGCCTACCTGGCTGAAGGTCAGGAAGTCTCGGCTGACGGTGAGACCGCCTTCTCGGGCACCCGCATCACCCGCAAGGGCTCCGAGCGCATCGTGCGCTACGCCTTCGAGCTGGCCCGCAGCGTCGGCCGCAAGAAGGTCACCGCCGTGCACAAGGCCAACATCATCAAGTCGACCTCGGGCCTGTTCCTGAACGTCGCCCGTGAAGTGGCCGCGCAGTACCCGGACATCGAGTTCCAGGAAATGATCGTCGACAACTGCTGCATGCAGCTGGTGATGCGTCCGGAACAGTTCGACGTGATCGTCACCACCAACCTGTTCGGCGACATCATTTCCGACCTCTGCGCCGGTCTGGTCGGCGGCCTGGGCCTGGCCCCGGGTGCCAACATCGGCAAGGACGCGGCGATCTTCGAAGCCGTGCACGGCACCGCGCCGGACATCGCCGGCCAGGGCAAGGCCAACCCGTGCGCGCTGCTGCTGGCGGCCGCACAGATGCTGGACCATATCGGCCAGCCGGAAAACGCCGAGCGCCTGCGCAAGGCCATCGTGGCCACCATGGAAGCCAAGGATTCGCTGACCGGCGACCTGGGCGGCACCGGCACCACCATGGGCTTCGCCAAGGCCATCGCCACCCGCCTGTAAGCGGAAGGTCGATCGCAATGGGATCCACAGCGGGGCGCCTTCGGGCGCCCCGTTGCGTTTGCAGGCGCATCCACGCCATGCGTGGATGACGGAACAGCCGTCTGTGCGCTCCCCGCACAGATCATGTGCCGGAACAGGGCTGGTCCGTGCGCCAGCGCGTCCGCATCCTGTGCCCACGTTCCCTTGCACAGGCGTTTCCCCATGAATCTTTCCGCGTTTGGTCTGGCCAGCCTGATCGGCATGGCCGTCACCGCCCCGGTCGCAGTTGCCGAGCCGGCCCATCCCACCATCCGCCATATGGCCGGCGCGCCGGGGGGAGCGGCCCTGGATGCCGCCCGCACCGCCGTGCTGGTCATCGACTTCCAGAACGAGTACTTCGACGCCAGCGCCGCGCCTGGCTTCAGCGGGGGGCGCATGGTCATCCCCGATGGCGTGGCGGCGCTGCGACAGGCCAAGCGCGTGGTCGATTTCGCCGATGCCCATGGCATCCGCGTGATCCATGTGCAGCACGTGCTGCCGGCGGGGGCACCGCTGTTCGCACAGGGCAGTGCCAATGCCGCTTTCCACCGTGACCTGCAGCCGCGCAGCGGCGAAACCGTGGTGCAGAAGGACAACGTCAGCGTGTTCGCCGGCGCCTCGGCGGCGGTGCTGGACAAGACGCTGCAGGACGCGGGCATCGACACCCTGATCGTGACCGGCCTACAGACCCATGCCTGCGTGGTCGGCGCGGCCCGGGATGCCGCCGCCGCCCCGCGCGGTTACCGGGTGATCGTGGCCGGCGATGCCACCGCCAGCCGTGACCTGGACCTGGCCGGCGGCCAGCGCATCGGCCATCGCGCGCTGCACGAAGCGTCGTTGGCGCAGATCGAAGATGCCTTCGGCGAGGTCCTCGGCACCGATGCGATCCTGGCACTGCAGGTCCGCAAGCCCGGTAACGGCGCTTGATAAGCTGGCGGGGCCCGCAGCTGGCGGGCCCCGCCGCAGGAGCCGTGCCCGATGGATCATCTTGCTACGTTGCGGGCGCTGCGCGCGATCGTCGAAACGGGCAGTTTCACCGCGGCCGCCGAACGGCTGGGCACCACCCATTCGGCCATGTCACGGCAGCTGCGACAGCTGGAAGAGCACCTGCAGGTGCGGCTGCTTGATCGCAACAGTCGCCGCATGTCGCTCACCGAGGCCGGGCGCGACTACTACGGCGAGGCCGTGGGTCTGCTCGATCGCCTGGAGGCGGCCGATGACCGCGCCCGCGCCGGCCAGGCGCAGCCCAGCGGACGCCTGCGCATCAGCGTGCCGCAGGTGGTGGCCAGCCAGGAGCTGCCGCACTGGTTGCCGGGCTTCCTGGCGCGTTACCCGCAGGTCTCGCTGGATCTGTCAGCCGACGATCAACTGGTAGACGTGGTGGGTGGTGGCTTCGATCTTGCCCTGCGCATCGCGCCATCGCTGCCGGACAGCCAGTTGGTGGCGCGCGAACTGGCCCGTTGCCCACGTATCCTGGTGGCTGCCCCGGTCTATCTGGCCCAGCACGGCCTGCCGCGGCAGGCTTCGGATCTGCAGCAGCACACGCTGCTGGGCTTCAGTCCCACCGCCGCCACTGCGCCCTGGCACCTGCACGGGCCGCGCGGGGCCACGGCCAGCATCGAGGCCGGGCAGCGCCTGCGCGTGGATGCCACGCCGGCGCTGCATGCGGCCGTGCTGGCGGGCATGGGCATCAGCCTGTTCACCGCGCTGACCGTGCAGGAGGACCTGCGCGCCGGCCGCCTTATCCGCGTACTGCCAACCTGGCATGGCGGACAGCGCTGCTACTTCGCGCTGTATCCGCACGCGCGTGCGCTGGCGCCCAAGGTGCGGGCGCTGGTGGACTACCTGGCCACGCACTACGCTGCGTGGCGAAGCGCGTGACCTTCAGGCGGGACGGAACATGCGGAAGCGCTGGTCGGCGCTGACCCGGAAGTAGTCTGCCGGGCCGCCACCCCGCAGGATGGGGTCGCCGGCGGCGGTGTCGTAGATGCCATCGACCAGCAGTCACTGATCGATGTGGACGGCCACCACTTCACCCAGCACCAGCCACCCGTTGGTGTCCTGCCCGGCCGCATCGCGCAGGCGCACGATCTGCGTGCAGCGGCACTCCATGCTGACCGGGCTCTGCGCCACGCGCGGCGGCCGCACCTGGGTGGAGGCCAGTGGGGCCAGCCCGGCCAATGCGAACTCGTCGACCTCTGGCGGCACCGCGCGGCAACTCTCGTTCATCGCTTCGGCCAGCGCGAACGTGGCCAGGTTCCAGACGAACTCGCCCGTGGCCTCGATGTTGTGCAGCGAATCCTTGCGGCCCTGGCTGGAGAAGCCAATGATCGGCGGGGTGTAGTTGAACGCGTTGAAGAAGCTGTAGGGCGCCAGGTTCAGCGCGCCCTCGGCGTTGCAGCTGGAGATCCAGCCGATCGGTCGCGGGCCGATGATGGCGTTGAACGGATCGTGCGGCAGGCCGTGGCCCTCGGCCGGGCGGTAACTGTGGAAGCGGGGGAGGGACGTGTTCTGCATGGCGTGGGGTTCCAGATGAAAAAAACCGCGACCCTTGCGGATCGCGGCTTGTCGTTTACAGCCGTGTCTGCGATCAGCGCTGCTGGATCTTCGACAGCAGGCGCAGGAATTCGACGTACAGCCAGACCAGGGTCACCATCAGGCCGAATGCGCCATACCACTCCATGTACTTCGGCGCGCGCTGGGCGACACCGCTTTCGATGAAGTCGAAATCCAGCACCAGGTTCAGTGCGGCCACCACCACCACGAACAGGCTGAAGGCGATGCCCAGCCAGCCGGAGCTATGGATCACCGGCACGTTGATGTTGAAGAAGCCCAGCACGAACGAGGCCAGGTAGAGCAGGGCAATGCCGCCGGTGGCGGCGACCACGCCCAGCTTGAAGTTCTCGGTCGCCTTGATCAGGCCGCTGCGGTAGGCCATCAACAGGGCGAACAGGGTGCCGAAGGTGAGCAGCACGGCCTGGAACACGATGCCCGGGAAGCGCAGCTCGAACACCGCCGAAATGGCGCCCAGGAACAGGCCTTCCACCAGCGCGTACAGCGGCGCGGTCACCGGCGACCATTCCTTCTTGAACACGGTGATCAGCGCCAGCACCAGGCCGCCGATGGCCCCGCCCATGGCGTACAGCTTCGCCCCGGCCATCACCTGGCCGTAGTCGTCCACGGTCTGGTTCCAGGCGAAGGCAGCGGTCAGCACGGTCAACAGCAGCAGGATGCCGGTCTTGTTGACGGTGCCATTGAGGGTCATGGCCTGGTCGGGGTGGGTGACCACCGAGCCGCTGGCCAGGTCCAGGAAGGTCGACTCGGAAAGAGCCGGGTTGCCGCTGCGCATGCGAAGTCTCCGTGCGAAAAGGGGATCGATACGGCCATCCGGCCGCTGGCTGCGAGCATAGCCGATGGCTGCTTACGCTGCTGTGGCGGTGGTGGCGCGGCGCTCCGGTTCCTGCCGGCCGCGTTGACAGGCTGCGCCACGCTTGGCCACAATGGCCAGCTCGCCGGGCGTCTGCCTGGGGAGACGCATCAACCGGGGTATAGCGCAGTCTGGTAGCGCGCCTGCTTTGGGAGCAGGATGTCGGGGGTTCGAATCCCTCTACCCCGACCAATCCCACGCCATGTCGGATTGGACGCCGTTCCGGTTCGGGCGCCCGTAGCTCAACTGGATAGAGCACCGGCCTTCTAAGCCGGCGGTTACAGGTTCGATTCCTGTCGGGCGCGCCATCGGCGCGACAGTCCAGGGTATCGCCGGTGCGATGTGAAGAAGTGCTTGCAAAAGCGCGGCGGCTGCACCAGAATGTCGGACTCGCTTCGGCGGATCGGAACTTCGGTGACGGCCCCGGGCAACGTATCAAGCTTCAACGCCAGCAGCATGGGCGGTGCAGCGAAAGTTTCAGTGGTGGCTGTAGCTCAGTTGGTTAGAGTACCGGATTGTGATTCCGGTGGTCGGGGGTTCGAATCCCCTCAGCCACCCCACTGATTCAACCGCATCGGCAACGCCGACACGGTATTGCAATAAACAGAATGCACGTTACAATGTGCGTCTGAGTTTCACGGGCTGTTAGCTCAGTTGGTAGAGCAGTTGACTCTTAATCAATAGGTCCAAGGTTCGAATCCTTGACAGCCCACCAAGACGGAAGCCACCTGGTCAGCCAGGTGGCTTTTTTCTTCAGATGTAACCTTTCGCGATGGATCGCCGGTTGCAGTGCTTGTTTCAACAATGTTGAAGAAAGTACTTGCAACGCCCTCGCGGATCGGGCCATAATTCGCGCCCCGATTTCGGGCTGTTAGCTCAGTTGGTAGAGCAGTTGACTCTTAATCAATAGGTCCAAGGTTCGAATCCTTGACAGCCCACCAAGACGAAAGCCACCTGGTCCGCCAGGTGGCTTTTTTCTTTTCTGCGCCATTTGCGACAGGTGCTCGGCGGCTCAACGTCGCATCCGTGCCACATGCGTCAGCGATGTTCTGCAGGGTGTGCGCTGGATCCCAGTGCGCTCCCGGCGGGTACGTCCCAATGGAGATTCCGCGCCGCCGTGCGCAGCTTCCAGGAATGCTCTGATGGCCAAGATGTCCCATCCCGCCGCGGTCGTGGCGATGCTTGTCGCGATGGCCACTGCGGGTTGTGTCGCAGTTGACCCGCCGACGCAGCAGGAGGCCGCCGTGGCAGCGCCGGATCCCGCGCACACCGTCGAACGCCCGGAGGGCAGTGCGTTCCAGCCCGCACAGCCGTTGGATCCTGCCGAAGGGCAGGCGTCCGCCCCCGCAGGTATCGCCGTGCAGCGTTCGGCCGATGGGCAGGCGGTGCAGATCCGTCAGCTGGACGAAGCCGAGGCGGCCGCGGCAGGCGACGATGCCCAGCCGGCCCGGCCGGTCGATCCCGCTCCCTGACCCCGGCAAGGGGGACGGCCAAGCCCTGCACAGTGCCTGCGCAGTGGGGATGGGAAAATACGGGCATGGATCCCGATACCTCCCACTCCCGCCCGCGCTGGCTGGGTTCGCGCCAGCAATGGCTGGAACGCCTGGCCCTGTGGGGTGGTGCGGTGGCCGTGGCGCTGGCCGCGATTGTCTTTGCCAAGGCCAGCGACGCGGCGTTCGCCGTGTTCCGTCGCGTGCACGACGCCTCGCCGTGGTGGCCGCTGCTGCTGACCCCGGCGTTGTTCGCGCTGCTGGCCTGGCTGACCCAGGGCCTGTTGCGTCCGACCCGCGGCAGCGGCATCCCGCAGGTGATCGCGGCGCTGGACACGCCCGATCGCGCCTTCCGCAAGCAGAACCTGTCGTTGCCGGTGTCGCTGGGCAAGCTGGGCCTGACCGTGCTGGCCCTGCTGGGCGGTGCGTCGGTGGGCCGCGAAGGGCCCACCGTGCACATCGGCGCCAGCCTGATGTACGTGATCGGCCGTGCGCTGGGCTTCCGCGATCCGCGCCAGGCGACCCACTTCCTGCTGGCCGGTGGCGCGGCCGGTATCGCCGCCGCCTTCAATACGCCGCTGGCCGGCGTGGTGTTCGCCATCGAAGAGCTGTCCGGCCGCTTCGAACACCGCTTCTCCGGCACCCTGCTGACGGCGGTGATCGTGGCCGGCGTGGTGTCGCTGGGCCTGCTCGGCAACTACACCTATTTCGGCCGGGTCAGTGCCACGCTGCCGCTGGGCATGGGCTGGCTGGCCGTGCTGTTGTGCGGCCTGGTGGGTGGCCTGGCTGGTGGCTTGTTCAGCCGGCTGGTGTTGGCGGCAGTGGATGGCCGGCCACGCTGGCTGGGGCGCAGCCGCGCCGCCCAGCCGGTGCTGTTCGCCGGCGCCTGTGGTCTGGCCCTGGCCGTGCTGGGCCTGGTGTTCGGCCTGGGGGCATTCGGTACCGGTTACGACCAGGCCCGCGAACTGGTGCAGGGCGGTGGCGGGGTGGGGCACAGTTTCGGGGTGATGAAGTTTGCGGCGAACCTGGTGTCGTATGTGGCCGGCATCCCCGGCGGGCTGTTCTCGCCGGCCTTGGCGGTGGGCGCGGGTATCGGCCACAACCTGGCCGTGCTGCTGCCCGGCGTGGACCCGGCTGCGGTGGTGGTGCTGGGCATGTGCGCCTACCTGACCGGCGTGACCCAGGCGCCGCTCACCTCGGCGGTCATTTCGCTGGAACTGACCGACACCAGTGACATGCTGCTGCCGATCCTGGCGGCGGTGCTGCTGGCGCGGGTCGCCTCGTCGTGGATCTGCCACGTGCCGATCTACCGCGCACTGGCCGAGCGCCTGACCGCGGCGATGCCCGCACCGGCGCCGCCTGCCAGCGCGCCAGGCCCCTGAATCCAGCCTGTTCAGCTTTGTCACGCCTTCCGCTTTGCAGCCCCGCCTGCGACAATGAACGTCTGTGCCGGCCACGCGAAAGTGGCGGAATTGGTAGACGCCCTGGATTTAGGTTCCAGTGCCGCAAGGCGTGGGGGTTCGAGTCCCCCCTTTCGCACCAGTGCCGGCCTGTCCCCGCCCTGATCGGGCCCTGCGCGGCCGCTTGACCGCCGCGCGCTGGCAGTGCACGCCGAATTGGGCGAAACTAAAGGGCTGCGGCAATGCAGGCGCGTCCCAGACGCCGTGTCCTTACAACCGATTCATCCAACATCGAGCCGGGGGCCAGGGCGCCACCGGTGGCAGGAGTCAACATGCAAGCTTCTATCGAATCCACCGGCAACCTGGAACGCCGCCTGAGCTTCTCGCTGCCGGAAGACCGTCTGCAGAGCCACATCACCGGCCGCCTGGGCGAAATCGCCCGTACCACCCGCATCAAGGGTTTCCGTCCGGGCAAGGTGCCGGCCAAGGTGATCGAGCAGCGTTTCGGCGCGCAGGTCCGTGGCGAGGCGCTGGACGGCCTGCTGCGCGAAACCTTCGACGCGGCCGTGCGTGAGCACGACCTGCGCATCGTCGGCAGCCCGCGCATCGACAAGGGCGAGGAAGGCGAGTTCTCCTTCGTGGCCACCGTGGAAGTGGTGCCGGACTTCGGCGATATCGACGTCAGCAAGCTGACCGTGGTCCGCCACTCGGCCGAGATCACCGACGCCGACATCGACCAGATGATCGAAAACCTGCAGAACCAGCGTCGTACCTGGGCCCCGGTCAGCCGTGGCGCGCAGGACGGTGACCTGGTTGCGGTGGAAACCTGGTCGCAGGCCGGCGAAGAGCGCCTGCCGGCCGAGGGCACCGAGAAGGGTTCGATCGTGCTCGGCCAGGGCATGATGTTCGACACCATTGAAAAGGGCCTGGTCGGCCTGGCCAAGGGTGAAGAGAAGACCCTGGACGTGGACTTCCCGGCTGACTGGCGCGTGCCGGTGCTGGCCGGCAAGACCGTGCAGGTCACCGTGAAGGTGGCCGAAGTGTCCGAGCCGGTCGTGCCGGCGGTGGACGAAGCCTTCATCAAGAGCTTCGGCGTGAAGGGCGGCGACGTCGAGCAGTTCCGCAGCGACATCCGCGCCAACCTGGAGCGCGAGCTGAAGGGCGCGCTGATGAACCGCCTGCGCCGCGAAGTGGGTGAGCAGCTGATCGCCGCCTATTCGTCGGTGGAAATGCCGCCGCGCCTGGTCGAGAACGAAGCCCGCGCCATGCTGGCCCAGCAGGTCGAACAGGCCCGCCGCAACGGCCAGAACGTCGGCCAGGTGCCGGCCGATGCCCACGAAGGCTTCAAGGACGCGGCTGCCAAGCGCGTGCTGGTCGGCCTGGTGGTGGGTGAAGTGGCCCGCGGCAACGACCTGCGCCTGGATCCCAAGCGCCTGAACGAAACGATGCGCCTGATCGCCTCGACCTACGAAGAGCCGGAGCAGGTCATTGAGATGTACCGCAACGACCCCCAGCTCATGTCGGGTCTGCAGAACCGTGTGATGGAAGAGCAGGTGATCGACTGGATCGCCGAGCGCGCCCAGCACACCGAAGAAAAGCTGTCGTTCCAGGACGCGATCCGCCAGTAAGATCGGGCGGATCGTCCCAAACCCCGCGCCAGCCCTGGCGCGGGGGTGTTTCCCCCCAAGATAGGTACCTCACGAAATGGACAACCGGACCAAAGCCCTGAACATGGTGCCCATGGTGGTCGAGCAGACCAGCCGCGGCGAGCGTGCCTACGACATCTATTCGCGCCTGTTGAAGGAGCGCCTGATCTTCCTCGTGGGCCCGATCGACGATCACATGGCCAACGTGGTGGTGGCGCAGCTGCTGTTCCTGGAAGCGGAAAACCCGGAAAAGGACATCAGCATCTACATCAACTCGCCGGGTGGCGTGGTCACCGCCGGTATGGCGATCTACGACACCATGCAGTACATCAAGCCGGACGTCAGCACCATCTGCGTCGGCCAAGCCGCTTCGATGGGCGCGCTGCTGCTGGCCTCGGGCGCTGCCGGCAAGCGTTATGCGCTGCCGAACTCGCGCGTGATGATCCACCAGCCGCTGGGCGGCTTCCAGGGCCAGGCGACCGATATCGACATCCACGCCCGCGAGATCCTGACCCTGCGTTCGCGCCTGAACGAAGTGCTGGCCAAGCACACCGGCCAGTCGCTGGAAACGATCGCCCGTGACACCGAGCGCGACAACTTCAAGAGCGCGGTCGACTCGGTGGCCTACGGCCTGGTCGACCAGGTGCTGGAGCGTCGTCCGGAAGAGTCGATCCAGGCCGGCTGACCGGCCTTCACGGGGCCAGGGAGGCCTCGTTCCTGCAGGGTCGGACCGGGACTGGCGTCCCTCCGGCCCTGTGCTATTCTCGAATCGAACCCCCGTTCAGCGGGTGGGGTAACTGGGTAAGCGAAGCATGAGCGAAGACCGCCAAGGTCGTTCCACGGACACCGGCAAGATCCTCTACTGCTCTTTCTGCGGCAAGAGCCAGCATGAAGTGCGCAAGCTGATTGCGGGTCCGAGCGTGTTCATCTGTGATGAATGCGTAGAGCTGTGCAACGACATCATCCGCGAGGAACTTGAGGAAAAGGCGCAGTCGGCGCGCAGTTCGCTGCCCAAGCCGCGCGAGATCCTCGAGGTGCTCGATCAGTACGTGATCGGCCAGAACCGCGCCAAGCGCACCCTGGCCGTGGCCGTGTACAACCACTACAAGCGCATCGAGAGCCGGCAGAAGAACGACGACGTCGAACTGGCGAAGTCGAACATCCTGCTGGTCGGCCCGACCGGTTCGGGCAAGACGCTGCTGGCCGAAACCCTGGCCCGCCTGCTCAACGTGCCGTTCACCATGGCCGACGCCACCACGCTGACCGAAGCCGGTTACGTGGGCGAGGACGTGGAAAACATCATCCAGAAGCTGCTGCAGAAGTGCGACTACGACGTCGAGAAGGCACAGCAGGGCATCGTCTACATCGATGAAATCGACAAGATCTCGCGCAAGAGCGAGAACCCGTCGATCACCCGCGATGTGTCCGGCGAAGGCGTGCAGCAGGCCCTGCTGAAGCTGATCGAAGGCACCGTGGCCAGCGTGCCGCCGCAGGGCGGGCGCAAGCATCCGCAGCAGGAATTCCTGCAGGTGGACACCAAGAACATCCTGTTCATCTGCGGCGGCGCGTTCGCCGGCCTGGACAAGGTGATCCAGCAGCGCTCCAACGACGCCGGCGGCATCGGCTTCGGCGCCAAGGTGAAGAGCAGCGAGCGCAAGCAGGAAGTGGGCAAGGTGCTGGCTGAAGTCGAGCCGGAAGACCTGATCAAGTTCGGCCTCATTCCCGAGTTCGTCGGCCGCCTGCCGGTCGTGGCGACCCTGGAAGAGCTGGACGAGCCGGCCCTGATCAAGATCCTGACCGAGCCCAAGAACGCCATCACCAAGCAGTTCAAGAAGCTGTTCGAGATGGAGAACGTGGAGCTGGAATTCCGCCCGGATGCCCTGTCGGCCATTGCCCGCAAGGCGCTGAAGCGCAAGACCGGTGCCCGTGGCCTGCGTACCATCGTCGAGTCGGTCCTGCTGGACACCATGTACGACCTGCCGTCGCAGGAAAACGTCAGCAAGGTGGTGGTGGACGAATCGGTGATCGAACACAAGTCCGAGCCGTACCTGATCTACCAGACCCCGGCGGCCCCTGAACAGAAGGCCGCAGGCGCCGAGTGACGCTTTCAAGCTGCTGATTTGAAAGTAGTTTTCACGAACGCCTTGCATCTGAAAGCCGATGGCCCCATAACGGGGCCATCGGCTTTTTTTGTCTCCGGAAGATGCCCTCCCGGAGACGGTTTTCCCCTTCCCTGGAGCCCCCATGGCCCGTTCCCCAAGTGAGACCCTCGACCTGCCGGTCCTGCCGCTGCGCGACGTAGTGGTGTTCCCGCACATGGTCATTCCGCTGTTCGTCGGCCGTGACAAGTCCATGCACGCGCTCGAACAGGCAATGGAGGCAGACAAGCGCATCCTGCTGCTGGCGCAGAAGTCCGCCGAAACCGACGACCCGCACGCGGCCGACCTGTACCAGGTCGGTACCCTGGCGCAGGTGCTGCAGCTGTTGAAGCTGCCCGACGGCACCATCAAGGTGCTGGTCGAAGGCCTGTCGCGCGTACAAGTCACCCACGTCGACGAGCGCGACGGTTCGCTGCACGGCCAGGCCGTGGAGATCGAGGCCGAGGACGCACGCGAACCGCGCGAGATCGAGGCGATCGCCCGCTCGCTGATGTCGCTGTTCGAGCAGTACGTGAAGACCAACCGCAAGCTGCCGCCGGAACTGCTGCAGACCCTGGCCGGCATCGACGAGCCGGCGCGCCTGGCCGACACCATCGCCGCGCACATCAGCGTGCGCCTGGCCGACAAGCAGCGCCTGCTGGAAACGCTGGCCGTGGGCGAGCGCCTGGAAATGCTGGTCGGTCTGGTCGACGGCGAGATCGACGTGCAGCAGATGGAAAAGCGCATCCGCGGCCGCGTGAAGTCGCAGATGGAAAAGAGCCAGCGCGAGTACTACCTGAACGAACAGATGAAGGCCATCCAGAAAGAACTGGGTGACCTGGACGATGCGCCGGGCGAGCTGGAAGAGCTGGCCCGCAAGATCGCCGAAGCCGGCATGCCGAAGGCAGTGGAAGCCAAGGCGCGCAACGAACTGAACAAGCTCAAGCAGATGTCGCCGATGTCGGCCGAAGCGGCCGTGGTGCGCAACTACCTGGAATGGCTGCTGGGCGTGCCGTGGAAGAAGCGCACCAAGGTGCGCAAGGACCTGAAGGCCGCGCAGGACACCCTGGACGCCGATCACTACGGCCTGGAGAAGGTCAAGGACCGCATCCTGGAATACCTGGCGGTGCAGTCGCGGGTGAAGCAGATGAAGGGCCCGATCCTGTGCCTGGTCGGCCCGCCGGGCGTGGGCAAGACCTCGCTGGGGCAGTCCATCGCCAAGGCCACCAACCGCAAGTTCGTGCGCATGTCGCTGGGCGGCGTGCGTGACGAGGCCGAGATCCGCGGCCACCGTCGCACGTATGTCGGTTCCATGCCGGGCCGCATCGTGCAGAACCTCAACAAGGTCGGCAGCAAGAACCCGCTGTTCGTGCTCGATGAGATCGACAAGATGTCGATGGACTTCCGTGGCGATCCGTCCTCGGCGCTGCTGGAAGTGCTCGATCCGGAACAGAACAACGCCTTCAACGACCACTACCTGGAAGTGGACCTGGACCTGTCCGAAGTGATGTTCGTGGCCACGTCCAATTCGCTGAACATTCCCGGCCCGCTGCTGGACCGCATGGAAGTGATCCGCATCCCCGGCTACACCGAGGATGAGAAGCTCAACATCGCCACCCGTTACCTGTCGCCGAAGCAGATCAAGGCCAACGGCCTGAAGCCGGAAGAGCTGGAGATCGGCAGCGATGCGATCCAGGACATCGTGCGTTACTACACGCGCGAATCGGGCGTGCGCAACCTGGAACGCGAGATCGCCAAGATCTGCCGCAAGGTGGTGAAGGAAATCGCGCTGGCCGGGCCGCAGGCGGCGAAGCCGAAGAAGGGTGCGAAGAAGTCCAAGGCGCTGGTCAGCGTGACCAGCAAGAACCTGGACAAGTACCTGGGCGTGCGTCGCTTCGACTTCGGTCGTGCCGAAGAAGAGAACGAGATCGGCCTGGTCACCGGCCTGGCCTGGACCGAAGTGGGTGGCGATCTGCTGCAGATCGAATCGACCCTGGTGCCGGGCAAGGGCCAGCTGATCCTGACCGGCCAGCTGGGCAACGTGATGAAGGAATCGGCCTCGGCGGCGCTGTCGGTGGTGCGTTCGCGCGCCGATGGTTTCGGCATCGATGGCGACTTCCTGCAGAAGCACGACGTGCACGTGCACGTGCCCGATGGCGCCACTCCGAAGGACGGCCCCAGCGCCGGTGCGGCCATGGTCACCTCGCTGGTGTCGATGCTGACCAAGGTGCCGGTGCGTGCCGATGTGGCGATGACCGGCGAGATCACCCTGCGTGGTCGCGTCACCGCCATCGGTGGCCTGAAGGAAAAGCTGCTGGCCGCACTGCGTGGCGGTATCCGCACGGTCATCATTCCCGAGGAGAACCGCAAGGATCTGGCCGACATTCCGGCCAACGTCACCCGCGATCTGCGGATCGTGCCGGTGAAGTACATCGAGGAAGTGCTCGACCTGGCCCTGGAGCGTCCGCTGGCGCCGAAGAAGGCACGCAAGAGTGCGCAGCGCGTCACGGTGCGTGGCAAGGGCAAACCGGCTTCGAACGCGCGCGTCAAGCATTGACGCGCGCTGTCGAAATGCTCGAAACCCGCGTCGTTGCTGGCTTTCCGGCTTGCGTGGGGGTAGGGCCGCTGGTATAAAAGCAGCACTCGCGAATGAGTGATCGCAATCGCTGATCGCTGAATTCGGCGAACCGTTTCCACATGGCGGCCGTGCGCAGATGGCGTGCGGTTGCTTCCCTGTCGAATAAGCGGAACCCACCGCCAAAGGAGCTGTAAAGAATGAACAAGACCGAATTGATCGATGCCGTTGCTGAAGCCGCCGACCTGACCAAGGCCGAGTCCAGCCGCGCTGTCGATGCTGTCGTTGCCGCCGTCACCAAGGCGCTGAAGGACGGCGATGCGGTCACCCTGGTTGGCTTCGGTACCTTCCAGGTGCGCGACCGTGCCGCCCGTACCGGCCGCAACCCGAAGACCGGCGACACCATCAAGATCGCTGCTTCGAAGAATCCGTCGTTCAAGGCTGGTAAGGCCCTGAAGGATGCTGTAAACTAAGCGGCTCGCTGGGGTGCTTAGCTCAGCGGTAGAGCGTCTCCTTTACACGGAGAGGGTCGGGGGTTCGAAACCCTCAGCACCCACCACAGCACCGTAGTAAAAGTTTGAGTGTGGAGCGGTAGTTCAGCTGGTTAGAATGCTGGCCTGTCACGCCGGAGGTCGCGGGTTCGAGTCCCGTCCGCTCCGCCACTTCAACGCGAGGCCCCCGGGCAACTGGGGGCTTTGTTTTCTTCCAGGCTTCGGCCCGGGGGAAACTGCAGTAAAACTGGAGCGGTAGTTCAGCTGGTTAGAATGCTGGCCTGTCACGCCGGAGGTCGCGGGTTCGAGTCCCGTCCGCTCCGCCAGTTGCAAAGGCTTCCGGGCAACCGGGCGCCTTGTTTCCTTCCCGGCTTTGGCCGGGCGGAAGCAGAAAGGTTTACGACAACGTGGAGCGGTAGTTCAGCTGGTTAGAATGCTGGCCTGTCACGCCGGAGGTCGCGGGTTCGAGTCCCGTCCGCTCCGCCAAGTTGTGAACTGGTTTCAAGGGGTATCCGAAGTTTGTCGTGGAGCGGTAGTTCAGCTGGTTAGAATGCTGGCCTGTCACGCCGGAGGTCGCGGGTTCGAGTCCCGTCCGCTCCGCCATCCCCGGATCCCAACAAGTTCTGCCTATGTGGAGCGGTAGTTCAGCTGGTTAGAATGCTGGCCTGTCACGCCGGAGGTCGCGGGTTCGAGTCCCGTCCGCTCCGCCAGCAGAGTTTGAAGTGTCATCGAAGATGCCCGTCGGTCCTGGACCCGCGGGCATTTTGCTTTTTCGGGGTGTGCCTGCCCCTGTCCGCCGGGCGCGGCCCGGCGCTAGCGTTCAAGCGATGCGACGCGGTCCAGCACCGAATCCGCCGTCGCATACCGCTGCACCGACGCCTGCAGCGCAGCCAACCCGGGAAACGCATCGGCCTGCAATGCCTGCGCGAACACCGTCGGCAGATCTTCCAGCCTGCGCAGCCACAGGCCGGCACCGGCCGCCTGCAGGCGCGCGGCATGGTCGAACTGATCGTAATCCAGCGGATACACCAGCGCCGGAATGCCTGCGCGCAACGCGTGGTACATGACGCCGGCGCCGCCGTGGTGCAGCACCCGGTCATAGCGCGGCAGGTGCTGCGCGTAGTCGACGAAGGGCAGCAGATGCAGGTTCGGCAGCGGTTGCACCCGTGCGGCGTGATCGTGCTGGTGGCCCTGGCTGACATGCACCTGCCACTGTGGAAACTGCCGCGCCAGCGCGGCCGCAGCGTCGGCCAGCCGCGGTTTTACCCAGTCCTGGTGCGTGCCAGCGGTCACCAGCAGGTGACGCGCGCCGTCCACGAACGGCGGTGCTGCGTGGTCGCTGTGCGGGGTGTGCAGCATCGGGCCGATGAACTGCAGCGCTGCCGGCCAGCGCCGCGGGAATTCCAGTTCCGGCACCCCCAGGGCCAGGATGCACTGATCGGAATAGACCTGTTCGCTGCCATCGTCGCGGTAGATGGCGGGCACGCCCAGGCGGCGCATTGCCGGGCGTTGCCAGGCATGCACGCCGCGCTTGAACAGGCGGATCATCTTTCGTCCCGCCGCCTGCTGCACGCGCTGCCAGATGTTGCGCGGCGGCGACAGTCCGCCCAGGTAGGGCGGTGGCCCATCGGCGCAGTCCAGCACGCAGGGCGAGGGCAGGCTGGTCCACCAGGCAATGCCCAGCTCGGCCGCCAGCAGGCCGGCCGGGGGCAGGGTGAAGTCGACGATGACCAGATCCGGGCGCTGCACGGCCCAACGCTGCTGCAGCGCGTGCCGCATCTGCTCCATCAACCGCAGCGCCTGGCGAAGCTGCGCGTGCATGCGCAGCGGGTTGGCCTTCACCGCCACGCCGGGGTTGGCGATCTGCCACAGCGCCGCTTCGTGCGCGGCCGACAGCAGCACATCACCGCGCAGCCCGCTGGCGGCAATCGCCGGCTGCGCGCCGGGCGTACTCAGCACCGTCACCTGGTGCCGTGCCTGCAGTTGTCGGCCGATGGCCAGCAGCGGATGCAGGTGGCCGCTATAGGGCGGTGCCAGCAGTTCGATGTTCATGGCTGCGCGCGTTCGATGCTGGCGATGAATGCCTGCGCCTGCGTCAGCACCGGTGCCTGCTGCAGGTAATCCATGTGGCCACTGCGAACCCAGTGTCGCGGGCCGCGCCAACCCAGTCGGGAAATCC
Source organism: Stenotrophomonas sp. Steno-C17 (assembly GCF_056393165.1). Taxonomy (NCBI): domain Bacteria; kingdom Pseudomonadati; phylum Pseudomonadota; class Gammaproteobacteria; order Lysobacterales; family Lysobacteraceae; genus Stenotrophomonas; species Stenotrophomonas sp. Steno-C17. Next base: position 21,910 of record NZ_JBWJPD010000020.1, on the reverse strand, counting down.
AGTCCTGTCGGCCGACCAGGACGTGCAGCCGTGCGGCGGCAGGGGCCTTTCGTGCAACAGGGCCATAGGCGAATACGCTGATCCGTTGCGCCAGTTCGGCCGGCAACGGCAGGTTGGCCAGCAGTTCCAGGCCGCAGCTGCCGGCCAGCAGCAGGGTATGCGGTGCGGCGTGCAGCAGATCGGTGACCGCTGCAACGTGGCGCTGGGCGAAGCCGGGCCGACGTGCGTGCAGGTACTGGCGGCTGTTATGCCAGCTGGCCGACAGCAGCGACACGCGGTGGAATGGCGGTGTCTGTGCGTCGTACGGGAAGTTGCAGGGGTGCAGTCGTCGGCCCGGTGCCAGCAAGGCCTGGCCAAACTGCTGTTGCACCGGACTGAGCGCGCAGCGCGCCGGATCACTCTGCCCGCACAGGAAGGCGATCTGCAGGTGGGTGGGGGGCGCGTCGGGTTCAGACATCGTGGAAGCGGTCATTGGCGCGCACATGATAGAGATGGGTGCGCCAGCGGATGCGTCGCACGCAGAGGGCGTGCAGCAGGTGCAGCGGCTGCAGCAGTTCGGCCATCACCGAAAGCAGGGGGCGATGGCGCACCCGGCCACTGGCCCGTTGCTGCAGTCGCGCCAGTATGGCGGCACGCACCAGCAGCACGGCGGCCGCGATCAGGGCCGGCGTGCCCAGCGGTGGCCATGCCGCCAACAACAGCACCGCCCACAGCAACAGCGGCGGTAGGCCGTGCAGCAGCCCGATCAGGGCGCGTACCGACCGCGTTTCATCGCGCAGCAACAGCAGCGCGAACAGCATCCAGCGGTGCATCTGCTGCCGATAGCGCTGCAGCGTCGGCACATGGGTCTGCACTTCCACGCAGGCAGTGGACTGGTGCAGCCGCGCGCCCTGGTTGCGCAACGCGCGGGCCAGCGCCAGATCGTCGGCCAGCATGTGCCGCAGCGGCGCAAATCCGCCCAGTTCGCGCAGGCGCGTGGTCCGTAGTGCGTAGCACATGCCATTGATCGACAGCGGCGCCAGCCAGGGCAGCAGGCCCAGGTAGGTCAGTACGGTGTTGTTGTTGACGAACTGCGCCATCAACCGTGAGCCGAACCGGGCGTCGTCGCGGTAGCAGGGCAGGGCGGTGACCAGATCAGCGTGCGGCAGCTCATCCAGCATCTGCGCCAGTGCCGCAGCAGACAGCCGCGCATCGTCGTCCAGCACCAGCACGATCGGCGCCTGTACCTGGGGCAGCACGCGGTCCAGCTTGAAGGTCTTGGGGTTGATGCCCTGCGGCGCCGGCGGATGCAGCAGGCAGGTGATGTGGTGATTGGGGTGCTGCGCGCACAGCTGCACCGCTGCCGCTCGGCCCAGCGCATCGGCCTCATCCAGCAGCCAATGGAAATGCGCGCCCGGAAGCGCCTGCAGGTTCGCCGCCAGCACCTGGGCCAGCAACGGGTCGCCGCCCAGGATCGGCTGCAGGATGGCCACGCCGTGGCCATCGAAGGTGCTGTGCGGGCCGGGCGGTCGTTGCCGCAGCACGCGCATTGCCCCCGTTGCCTTCAGGGCGAGCAGCAGCAGGTAGGCCAGTGCGACTGCGGCGCTGGCGACGGTCACGCTGTCCATTGCGCACGCTGCTCGTGGATAAGCTGTTCGATGGCGGTCTCCATGCTCAACAGGGGCTGCCCCAGATCGGCCAGCATGCGCTGTGGGTTGAAGGTCTTGGAATAGGCGAATGCGGCCACGCCGAAGCGGGTGATCGGCGGCTCGCCGCGCAGGCGCAGCAGGCGCCAGACGCCTTCCAGCGCGCCGGCACCGGCCAGGGCCAGTGGGGTGGGCAGGTGGCGGCCCAGCGGTGGCAGGTCCAATGCGGCCAGCAGGCGCTGCAGCAACGCCTGCAGGTCCACCGGCTGCGCGTTGGTCAGGTTGTAGGCCGGGGCCAGCCGGGGCGCCTGGATGGCCCGCAGCAGGTACTCCACCAGGGTGTCGATGTGGATCAGGTCGATCAGCGGTGGCCCGCCGGCGCTGACCAGCCGTGGCAGTGCCCCGCGACGGGCGGCCTGCAGCAGGCGCGGCATCAGCAGGGTGTCACCCGGGCCGAACACCGCGCGCGGGCGCAGGATGCAGCTGGGCCCCGGATACGCCGATACCAGCGCCTCGGCCTCGGCCTTGCTGCGCGCGTAGTCGTTCAGGAAGGCCGGGCCGATCGGGCTGGTCTCGTCCAGGTCGAGCTGGTGCGCGGCACGGTAGAACACCGCGGTGGTGGACAGGTGCAGCAGCCGCGGCAGGCCGTTGGCCTGGCAGAAGGCGATCAGCTGCGCGGTAGCGTCCACGTTGTGCTGCCGGTACTGCGCCCGGCTGGCCCACGGCGCGGCCAGCGCTGCCGCGTGCACCACCACGTCGGGCCGGAACGGCAGCCGCAGCGGCTGCCGCAGGTCCGCCTGCACGTAGTCAGGGCGATCCAGCGGCCGCCGGCCGAAGCCCAGCGCCTGCACGTGCGGCAGCGCGGCCAGGCGACGCAGCAGGGCGCCGCCGATGAAGCCGGACGCGCCGGTGACCAGAATGCGCATGGGCGTGGTTTCCTCCGCCCTTGCCGCGGGCCGAACGCAGGTCGCATGCCTGCCGGGGCGGCCAGTATGCGCAATGACGGCTGCGGCAGCCATGCCGGAGCGCCGGCGACCTGCCGCAGAGGCTTGTGCCGCCTGCCTTGCGGCCGTTTTTGGTACCGGCGGCGAAGCGGGTTACACTGCCGGGCTCGCCAATCAGGCCATGTGATTCCTCACCATGCTGCAGAAACTCCGCGACAAGACCTCAGGCTGGATCGTCACTGTGATCCTGGGGCTGCTGATGATTCCGTTCCTGTTCGTGATCGACAACAGCTACCTCGGTGGTGTCGGCGCGCAGAACGTGGCCAAGGTTTCGGCACCGCCGACCTGGTGGCGCTCGGCGCCGTCGTGGTGGCCGGTGCGCATGCTGTGGCAGCACCACGAGATCAGTTCGCAGGATTTCCGCACCCGCTTCGAGCAGGAGCGCATGCGCGCCCGCCAGCAGCAGGGCGAGGACTTCGATCCGCGCGCCTTCGAGAGCACCGAGAACAAGCTGGCGGTGCTGGACCAGCTGGTCGACGAGCAGGTGGTGCGCCTGGTGGGTGAACAGGCCGGTGTCGTCATTGGCGACGGCGCGGTGCGCGAGTACATCATGACCATCCCGGCCTTCCTGGGTCAGGATGGCAAGTTCAGCGAAAACAACTACCGCCTGGCCCTGCAGACCGGCAACCCGCCGCGCACGCCCACCCAGTTCCAGGAACTGGTGCGTGAGAGCCTGCAGCAGTCGGTCATTCCGTCGGGCCTGCAGAACTCCGGCTTCGTCACCCAGGCCGAGACCGAGCGCCTGCTGAAGCTGCTGGGTGAAACCCGCGATGTGCAGCTGGTCGGTCTGCCGGAAGTGCCGGCCGATACCGCACCGGTGACCGACGCGCAGATCAAGCAGTGGTACGACAGCCACGGCAAGGATTTCCGCCAGGCCGAATCGGTTTCGCTGGAGTTCGTCGAACTGAACGGCGCCAACCTGCCGGCGCCGGCCGCTGCCGACGAGGCCGCCCTGCGCAAGCGCTATGAAGAAGAGAAGGCCAAGTTCGTGTCGCCGGAACAGCGCCAGGCCGCGCACATCCTGCTGACCGGCGACGGTGCCGAAGCCAAGGCCGCCAAGCTGGCCGCCGAAGCCAAGGGCGGCGCCGACTTCGCCGCGCTGGCCAAGGCCAATTCGCAGGACCCCGGTTCCAAGGACCAGGGCGGTGACCTGGGTTGGGTGGAACGCGGCGCGATGGTGAAGCCGTTCGAAGATGCGCTGTTCGCCGCCAAGGCCGGCGAGATCATCGGCCCGGTGAAGACCGATTTCGGCTACCACGTGATCAAGGTCGCCGCCGTGCGCGGTGGCGAAGGCAAGTCGTTCGAAGAAGTGCGCGACACCCTGGCGGCCGAGCAGCTGAAGGCCGATGGCGAGCGCGGCTTCAACGAGCTGGCCAGCCGCCTGGTCGATGCCATCAACAAGAGCCCGAGCGATCTGGCCGCCGCCGCCAAGGAAGTGGGGCTGCCGCTGCAGACCACCGGTGTGATCAGCCGCGCGACCGCCAGTGGCGTGGTGGCCGATCCGGCCGTGCTGCGCGATGCGTTCTCCGACGTGCGCGTGCAGGACGGTACCGCCAGCGATCCGATTGCGGTGGGTGGCAGCAGCAACCACAGCGTGGTGATCCGTGTGGCCGCGCACACCCCGGAACAGGCCATGCCGCTGGACAAGGCCCGTGAGCAGGTGATCGCCGCGATCCGTGCCGACCGCCAGCGCCAGGTCAGCGACAAGGCCGCCGAGGCCCTGCTGGCCAAGCTGAAGGGCGGCGCCAGCCTGCAGTCGCTGGCCGCCAGCGAGAAGCTGCAGGTCAGCCCGATGCCGGGCCTGCCGCGCAGCCAGCCGGTACCGACCCCGGAAATCAACCGCGCCATCTTCAGCGCGCCGGTGCCGACCGAGGGCAAGCCGAGCTACGGCAAGATTGACGTGAATGGTCACGCGCTGGTGTTCGTGGTGGACAAGGTCACCCCGGGTGACGTGAAGGAAGTGACCGCCGAGCAGCAGAAGCAGTTGAAGGACCAGCTGTCCCAGATCGACGGTGCCGCTGCCGCCAAGGCCTTCGTGGAAGCCATGCGCAAGAAGTTCGTGGTGCAGACCACCGAAGCCAACCTGTAACCCGGGGCGGCGCGCAGAACGAAAAGGCCCGGCAATGCCGGGCCTTTTTTGTTGTGTTGCGGGTTTCGCGTGCCTTGTAGAGTCGAGCCATGCTCGACTGCTTCAGTCGAGCATGGCTCGACTCTAAAAGGTCGGGTAGTCGAGCAACGCTCGACTCTACGGGGGCGGGTAGTCGAGCAACGCTCGACTCTACCGGGCCGTAGTCAGTCTTCTACGCGCAGCACGGCGCCGGGCTTCAGCACGCTGCTGCCGCTCAGGCCGTTCAGCGACAGCAGTGCCTTCACCGGCATGCCGTAGCGGCGGGCGATGGTCCACGCCGATTCGCCGTTGCGCACGGTGTGGCGGCGGCTGCGCGGGCGGTCGGCGGCACTGGCCACTGTCCTGGCCACCTGTGGCGCCGGCGCGGCGACGGGGGCTTCGGCGGCTGCGGTCGCGGCCACCGTAGCGGCCGCGTCCAGCACGTTGGCAGTGGCGGCCGAGGCCGGCGCCAGCACCCGCGCATTGCCGGTCGGGCGCTTGCCCGCGGCCAGGCCGGGGTTCAGGCGGGCGATGCGGGCCGGGTCCAGCGACCGCTGCGCGGCCCACTGCTGCACCGTGGTGCCCGCCGGCAGCGTGTGGTCCTTCAGCACCGGCACGGTGCGGTCCAGCGAGGCCATCACGCCCGGCTGGTCTTCCACGTTCTCCAGCACGCATGCCAGGGCATGCAGCTTTTCCACGTAGGCGTGGGTGACCGGCGACAGGCCGGGCAGGGCGGCAGGCTTGGCGTTCTGTGCGTTCATGCCGGCCTTGCGCATCGACTGCAGCACGCGGTACTCACCGGCGTTGTAGGCCATGGTGGCCAGGCGCCAGTCGCCGCCGAACATGCCGTGCAGGGTCTTCAGGTAGCGCACCGCGGCCTGGGTGGATTCCACCGCCGACAGGCGGCCGTCATAGCCGTTGGACATCGGCACGCGGTGGTTGCGCGCGGTCGTGGCGATGAACTGCCACAGGCCGGTGGGGCCGCTGCCGTTGCGGGCATTGGGGCGGTAGCCGCTTTCCACGAACGGGATCAGCGCGAATTCGGTGGGCAGGTTGGCCTTGCGCAGCTCTTCCACCACATAGCCGAACAGCACCAGGGCGTCATCGTCCTGGTTGGCCAGGCGTGAGGGGGCGTGGGCGAACTGCTTCTGCCAGCGCGGGCTGGTGGCCTCGGCATTGCAGGTGGGCTCGGCCAGGCCGTCGCGGAAGCTGGTGAAGATGTCCTGCCCGTTGCGCACGCTGGCCGCCGGCAGGACCGTCGGGTCCAGCGGCACCGCAGCGGCGGCGGCCAGGTTCTGGCTGATGCCGGCGCCCAGTGACTGCGCGCCCGCACTCCCGGCCAACCCCAGGGCGAGCCCCAGGGCCAGCGTCAGACTTCGGCGCATCATGCGCGGAAGCCGTCTTTCCAGTGCCGGAGACCGGCCATGACGTCGACGTCGTCCACGACTTCCCGACCCAGGTGCGCCGACACCGCCGCGCGGATCGGCGCGGTGTGGGTACGCAGAAACGGATTGCAGTCGAGCTCGTTGGCCAGGGTTACCGGCAGGGTGGAACGGTCATCGCGGCGCATGGCCAAAGCCTCCTCTTGGCGCTGCAGCAACGCAGCGTTGGCGGGGTCGACATGCCGCGCGAAGACGGCATTTGACACGGTGTACTCGTGAGCGCAACACAACAGCAGTTGCGCGGGCAGGGCACCCAGCCTGCGCATCGATGCCAGCAGCTGGGACGGCGTACCTTCGAACAGGCGTCCACAGCCCAGGCTGAACAACGCATCGCCGCTGAAAAGCTGTTCAGCGGTGTGAAACGCGATGTGGCTGCGGGTGTGCCCGGGCACGGATAGTACGTGGAACGTCTGCCCCAGTGCCTGAACGCGTTCACCTTCGCCGACCCGCTCGGTCGCCGTGGGGATGCGTTCTTCCACCGGCGCCACTACCCGCAGGCCGGGAAAACGCGCCTGCAGCGCGGGCACGCCGCCGATGTGGTCATCGTGGTGGTGGGTAAGCAGGAGGGTGTCCACGCGCAGGCCCTCGTCGGCCAGTGCGAGAACCGGCGCGGCATCGCCGGGGTCGATCACGACCGCAGCGCCATCGTCGGCCGTCAACATCCAGATGTAGTTATCCGCAAATGCGGGCAGGGCAGTCAGTCGCATAGAATTGGACCATGCCCCTGCTGCAGAGCCACCGTCAAGCGAGCCTGGTGCCCTGGTTCGACAGCGAGCCGGCACGGGCCCTGCGCGTGCTGGAACGGCAGCTGCTGCTGCCGCAGCTGGCGGCCCTGCCGGTGCAACCCTGGTTGTGGATCGCGCCCAGCCCCGACTGGCTGCAGGATGCGCAGGCGGCCGGCCGCGGCCTGCGCCTGTACCGCAGCGGCCCCGGTTATGCCGGTGATACCCGCTGCGCGCTGCCGTTGCCGCTGGCCAACGAAAGCGTGAACGCGATCGTGCTGCAGCACGTGACCGCTGCCGACGCCGATGCGCTGCTGGACGAATGTGAGCGGGTGCTGATGCCCGGCGGCCACCTGTGGTTGACCAGCCTCAATCCGTTCAGCCCTTACCGCGCCCGCTGGCGCCAGCATGGCCTGGTGGTGCGCACACCGCAGCGCCTGCGCCAGCTGCTGGACCGGCACGGGCTGGACTGTGGCCAGACGCGCTACCTGGGCCCGCTGTGGCAGGGCGAAGGCGGACGTGCGCGGCCCGGTTGGGCACCGCTGCGGGCCGCCTGTCTGTTCCATGCCGAAAAACGTACGCTGGCCCTGCCTGGGCCAACCCCGCTGCCGGTGCGCTGGCACGGCACCGTTGCTACCTGATCTGGAGTTGTATTGAAAACCATTGAAATCCACACCGACGGTTCCTGCCTGGGTAATCCCGGTCCCGGCGGCTGGGCCGCGCTGCTGCGCTACAAGGGGCACGAACGTGAACTGAGTGGCGGCGAAGCGCACACCACCAACAACCGGATGGAGCTGATGGCGGCCATCTGTGCGCTGGAAACGCTGACCGAGCCGTGCAACATCGTGCTGTTCACCGATTCGCAGTACGTGCGGCAGGGCCTGACCCAGTGGATGGCGGGGTGGATCCGCAAGAACTGGAAGACGGCTGGCGGCGACCCGGTGAAGAACCGCGAGCTGTGGGAGCGCCTGCACGCGGCCACGCTGCGCCACCAGATCGACTGGCGCTGGGTGAAGGGCCATTCCGGCGACCCCGACAACGAGCGCGTGGACACCCTGGCCCGCAACGCCGCGATTCAGATCCGCGACGGCAGCCCGGTAAACTGAGCCCATGCGTCAGATCATTCTCGATACCGAAACCACCGGCCTGGAGTGGAAGAAGGGCAACCGCGTCGTCGAAATCGGCTGCGTGGAGCTGTTCAAGCGCCGCCCGTCCGGCAACAACTACCACCAGTACCTGAAGCCGGACTGCGACTTCGAGCAGGGCGCGCAGGAAGTGACCGGGTTGACCCTGGAGTTCCTGGACGACAAGCCCGCCTTCGCCGAGGTGGCCGATGAGTTCCTGGCCTTCATCAAAGGCGCCGAACTGATCATCCACAATGCGGCGTTCGATCTGGGCTTCCTGGACAACGAACTGTCGCTGCTGGGGCCGGAGTACGGCAGGATCACCGACCACTGCACCGTGGTCGATACGCTGGCGCTGGCGCGCGAGCGCTTCCCGGGCCAGCGCAACTCGCTTGATGCCCTGTGCAAGCGCCTGGGCGTGGACAACTCGCACCGCGCGCTGCACGGCGCACTGCTCGATGCGCAGATCCTGGGCGATGTGTACATCGCGCTGACCTCGGGCCAGGAAGAGATCGGCTTCGGTCTGGATGACGAGGGTGGCGGGGCAGGGGCGGCGTTGCAGGCGTTCGATACCAGCGCTTTGCTGCCGCGCCCGCGGGTGGTGGCGACACCGTCCGAACAGGAAGCCCACGCCGCCCGCTTGGAGCGCCTGCGCAAGAAGGCCGGCCACGCGCTGTGGGATGGCCCGAAGGTGGAAGAAGCGGCGAGCGCGTAGGCGGTGGTGGTGGCCGCCGGGCATGGCCTGGCGCTACCACCCTATCCACGCATGGCGTGGATCTACTCTCATCGTATCCACGCATGGCGTGGATCTACAGTATAGCCACGCCATGCGTGGCTTTCAGTGGCAGCGCACCAGGATCACGGTGATGTTGTCCGATGACGCGCCAGCGCATTCGCGCTGACGCCCCACAATTTGCGTTGCAAATCGTGGGCTCCGTCTCATCATCACCCATACCCCCGCCGCTTCGCGTCCGCCCCCTGACTCAGGGGGCTCTCCCCCAGATGCAGCGTGCGTGCGTCAGTATCAGTGGCAGCGCACCAGGATCACGGTGATGTTGTCCGAGCCGCCGCCGTCCAGGGCGGCGGCGACCAGGGTGTCCACGCATTCCTGGGCGCTGGCATCGTCGTAGGCCAGGGTGCGGGCGATGCCGCGGTCGTCCACTTCCTCGGTCAGGCCGTCGCTGCACAGCAGCAGCTGCATGCCCGGGCGCAGTTCACCGCTGGTGGTGGCCACGTTCAGGTGGGTGGGGTCGGTCACGCCCAGTGCCTGGGTCACCACGTTGCGATGGGGATGGGCGCGGGCCTGTTCAGCGGTCAGGTTGCCCTGCGCCACCAGTTCCTGCACCACGCTGTGGTCCTGGCTGAGCTGGGCCAGTTGGCCGTCGCGCCACAGGTAGGCCCGGCTGTCGCCCACCCAGGCCACTTCATAGCGGTTGCCCTGTACCCGGGCCGCGACCACCGTGGTGCCCATGGGCAGGGTGTCGTTGCGTCGGCGCGAGGCGCGGATGATTTCCTCGTCGGCGGTACGGATGGCCTGGGCCAGCGGCGCGCCGCGGCGGATCTCGCGCACGATGGTTTCCCGCGCCAGGGCGCTGGCCACCTCGCCGCAGGCATGCCCGCCCATGCCGTCGGCCACCAGCCACAGCGACAGCTCGCCGTCACCGTAATAGGTGTCTTCGTTGAGCTCCCGGCGCAGGCCGGGGTGGGTGAGGTGTCCGAATTCGATCATGGTGGGGGCTGGGGAAGGGTGATGCCGGGGAGAACGGCATCATCACGGCCAAGCGGACATCCGGCAAGGCATGCAGTCAGAAATATTTCATCGGATGTGCGGCAATGGCTTGTGGTCTGCCTCGCTTCCTCGTATTATTCGCGTCCCCGGTTCGCCGGGGACCATCTGGAGAGGTGGCAGAGCGGTTGAATGTACCTGACTCGAAATCAGGCAGGCGTTTATAGCGCCTCGGGGGTTCGAATCCCCCCCTCTCCGCCAGATTAAAAAAAACGGGCTGCCTTAGGGCAGCCCGTTTTTTTTTAATCTGGCGCGGGATGCGAAACGCGCTTTGCGCGCTTCGCCCCATGCGTGGCTGCGCAACGCATGGGCCCCTCCCTTTGCCTGCCTCTCCCCGCCCCTGTCGGGGCAGCCCCTCAACAGAGGGGCTTGTTCCTCCAGATGGACTCTGCGAACTGGCGATATGCGTGGATGCTGTCCGTGCGCTGCGGGTTACCATGTGCGCATCATTTGCTGGAGCGTCCCCCATGACCGCTGAAATCCTGGTGCCTGTGTCCTTCGGCGAACTGCTGGACAAGATCTCGATCCTGCAGATCAAGTCCGAGCGGATCAGCGACGAAGGCAAGCTGGCCAATGTGCGCCGCGAGCTGTCTGCGCTGGACACCACCTGGATGGGCCACCCGGCTGCGGTGAAGGACATCGCCAAGCTGCGTGCCGAGCTGAAGGCGGTGAACGAGCAGCTGTGGGATATCGAGGACGATATCCGCCTGAAGGAGAAGGCGCAGTCCTTCGACCAGGGCTTCATCGACCTGGCCCGCAGTGTCTACCTGCGCAACGACGAGCGCGCGCGCATCAAGAAGGCGATCAATCTGGCGCTGGGCTCGGTGTACGTGGAAGAGAAGTCGTACCAGGATTACGCGCCCCGCGCGTAATCCCGTAGATCCACGCCACGCGTGGATGGGCCCACCGGACCGCCCATCAACCCCGATGATCGGCCACGTAGCGTTCGAAGGCAGCAATCCCGTCCTCGACCGTGATCAGTTCCATCACATCATCGAACTCGATCTTGGTGCCCCACTTCAGATCGACCGCCTGCTTGCCCAGGTACTTGCGCGCGGCATCGTCGTAGCGGTCCACGCAGTAACGACGGTCCGAGTACGGCCCGCTGCGGTGCGGGTTGCTGGCCGCATGCAGGCCCAGCACCTTGCTGCCCATGGCGTTGGCGATGTGCATCGGCCCCGAATCCGGGGTCATCACCAGATCGGCGCGGGCCAGCAGGGCCGGCAGCTGCTTCAGGGTGTCCTTGCCCACCAGGTCCAGCGCCGGGGTCTCCAGCTGGGCCTGGATCGCATCGGCCATGCTGCGCTCCAGCTCACTGCGCCCGCCGCACAGCACCACACGCCAGCCACGGCCCTGGGCGTGGGTGGCCACGGCGGCGTAGCGGTCGGCATACCAGTTGCGGCGTACGTGGCTGGAGCAGGGCGAGATCATCAGCACCGGGCGGCCGTCATCCTCCCATTGCGCCGCGGCCCATTCGAAGGCCGCCTGCGGCACCGCCAGGTCCCAGCTGACCGTGTCCTGGCGCAGGCCCAGCGGCTCGCAGAAGCTGCCGATGGCATCCAGCACATGGATGCCGGGGCGATCGGGGATGCGTTCGTTGATGAAAAGCCCGTGCAGGTCCTTGGAGCGGCTGCGGTCATAGCCGATGCGGCGCTCGGCCGGAATGAAGGCCGACAGCAGGTTCGCGCGGAAGGCGACCTGCATCTGCAGCAGCGCCTCGAAGCGCCCGGGCGGCAACTGATGGCGCAGTGCCTTCACCCCGGCCATGCCGGTCTTCTTGTCGTAGGCATGGAAGACCACGCCAGGCAGGCCATCCAGCAGCTTGTGGCCGACCTTGTCGATGATCCAGTGGATCGGCGTATCCGGGCGCGCGGCCTGCAGGGTACGCACCAGCGGCACGACATGGGTGACATCGCCCAGGGCAGACAGGCGAAGGAGGCACAAGGATGAGGACGCTGATGCCATGTGTTGTTAGACTCAAAGGAATGGTCGCATTTGACGCCAATGAAGCGCTGACGCCATGCCGCGAGGGTCGCGGCATCGGGGCCATTCTGTTCGACCGCGAGCGGCTGCGGCAAGCCGAGGCGGGTCTGTTCTCGCCCCAGTACTGGGGCAACAAGGCCCGGCCGGTGGGCGAGGGCGGCCGTGGCAGCGCCTGGTTTGTCGATGCTTCCTTCGGCCCCGGGGTGCTGCGCCACTACCTGCGCGGCGGCCTGGCGGCCAAGCTCAGCCACGACCAGTACATCTGGCGGGGCTCGGACCGGACCCGCAGCTTTGCCGAATTCCGGCTGATGCGCGCGCTGCGTGCGCAGAAGCTGCCGGTGCCCCGGCCGATCGCCGCCTTCTACATGCGCGAGGGCCTGCGCTACCGCGCGGCCATCCTGATGGAGCGCATCGAGGGCGTGCGCTCGCTGGCCGACCGCGCGCTGGTGGCTGGTCGGGGCGCGCCCTGGGAAGAGGCTGGCCGCCTGATCGCGCGCTTCCACCGCGCCGGGCTGGACCATGCCGACCTCAACGCGCACAACATCCTGTTCGATGGCAACGGCCATGGCTGGCTGATCGATTTCGACCGCGGGGTAATCCGCATTCCGGCCACCGCCTGGCGCGAGCGCAACCTGAAGCGCCTGCTGCGTTCGCTGCTGAAACTGCGCGGCGAGCGCAGCGTGGAAGATGTGCAGAAGGATTACGCGCGGCTGCGCCGTGCCTATGACATGGCCTGGAACCGGGGCACCTGATGGACTGGTCGTTGCGTTTCCTCGGCGTCGGCAATGCGTCGGCGGTCGAGCTGGGTTCGCCCATGTCGGTGATCGAATGCGATGGCCGCCCATGGCTGACCATCGATTGTGGCGGCGAAGGGCTGACCGCGTTCAAGGCGCACTACGGGCACCTGCCGCAGGCATTGTTCGTGACCCATGTGCACCTGGACCACGTGGCCGGCTTCGAACGCCTGTTCGTGGATGCCTTCTTCAGTGCGCAGCGGCGCGGCAAGGTGCGCCTGTACGTGCCCGCCACGGTAGTGCCGCTGCTGCACAAGCGCATCGGTGACTATCCCAACGTGCTGGCCGAAGGCGGCGCCAATTTCTGGGATGCCTTCCAGCTGATCGTGGTGGGCGATGCGTTCTGGCATGAAGGCGTGCGCCTGGAAGTGTTCCCGGTCCGCCACCACTGGCCGGAAACCGCCTATGGCCTGCGCCTGCAGGGCGCGCTGGTGTGGAGCGGCGATACCCGGCCGATTCCGGAAATGCTGGCGCGCTTTGCCAACGACAATGAACTGATCGCCCATGACTGCGGCCTGCATGGCAATCCGTCGCACACCGGCGTGGACGATCTGGAGCGTGAGTACAGTGCCGAGCTGCAGGCGCGGATGATGCTCTACCACTACGCCAGCGCGGCCGACGGCCAGGCCCTGGCCGCGCGCGGGCATCGCGTGGCGCAGCCGGGGCAGTGCGTGGCGCTGGCAGCGCCGACCGCGCCGAATGTGCTGGCGCAGGACCCGCCGTGAATATCTGCGGCCAGCCTGCCGACGCGGCGCTGGCGGCCGAACTGGAACATCTGGAACGCGCGCTGCACACCCCGCAGGTGCGGGGCGACCGCGCGCGGCTGGCGGAACTGCTGGATGAGGATTTCAGCGAGATCGGCAGTTCCGGCCAGAGCTACGGTCGTGCGGCAGCGCTGGCCGAGATTCCGCTGGAACGGGCGCTGGTGCAGATCGAATCTGAGCAGTACACGGTTGCACTGCTGACGCCTGCGCTGGCCCAGGTGCGTTACCGCAGCCGCTACCACGTGGATGGCCAACCGCAGCGCTGGGTGCTGCGCAGTTCGCTATGGCGCCGGCATGCGCAGGGATGGCGGGTGGTGTTCCATCAGGGCACGCCGGAGGCGGGGTAGCGCCGGGCCATGCCCGGCGAAGGGCGCCAACCAAGGTTGGCAGCTACCAGGGCGAAGGGCGCCAGCCAAGCTTGGTGTCTACGGAGAACGGGGCACGGCCTGAAAAGGCGGTGGCCCCGCCGGCTGACCTCGGCGCCCGCGTCGATCGATACCGTTGCTGCCTTCCGGCCCTGGCGGGATTTTCGACCTAGCGTCGCGAGGGGCCGACGGGGCCACCATAGAGACGTTGGCCGCCTTGTGGCGGCCGGTTCACGGAACAGGGGAAGTGGCGCGCAGCGCGCCGAAGACCACAGCCGGACTGCACATCGACTGGGCCGATGGCAGGGGCGCATTCTAGCGCAGGCGCGGCCGCTTGTGCCAGCGCCGCGCACTGAATCGGCTGTAACCCGGCGCCGCCCGCAGCGGCCCCGGCGCAGCCGCGTTGCTAGAATGCGCGGCAGGAGGAACGGCCTCCCCCACATCGGGAATGAATGACCAGGACGGCCTGGCCCTGCCAAAAGGAGGGCCGTCATGGCCTGGATCCATCTGTTGTTCGCTGGCCTGCTGGAAATCGTCTGGGCCGTTGCAATGAAGCAATCCGAGGGCTTCAGCAAGCCCGTTCCCTCGATCATCACCGTGGTCGGCATGATCGCCAGCTTCTGGTTGCTGGCCCTGGCCATGCGCAACCTGCCGCTGGGCACCGCCTATACCATCTGGACCGGCATCGGCGCGGTCGGTGCGTTCGTGGTGGGTATCGTGTTCCTGGGCGAGCAGGTCAGTGCCATGCGCATTGGCGCGGCGGTGCTGATCGTCAGCGGGCTGGTGCTGATGAAGCTGTCTAGCAGCTGACAGGCCGCCGCTCGATGCGGTGTTCGTGTTCGCCGGGTTGGGCCGGGTGCTGCTGCGTCGTCAATGCGGGTTGCGCGTGCAGGGATCGCGCGTGAGCTGCAGTTCCATTTCGACGGCGTGCAGTCCTGGCCCATGTCCGTCCACGGTTTGCCGGACGACATGAAACCCCAGGGCCGCATAGAACCCCTGGGTATGCTGGCTGGTGCTCAGCACCACGCGATGCACCCGTTCGTCGGCCTGCGCCTGCCGCAACCGCGCGTGGGCGAGCATGCGCCCCAGGCCCCGACCTTGCTGCTCCCGCGCAACCATGCCCCAGCAGAAGCCGGCGCTGCCATCGGCATGCCGCGACAATCCTCCGCAGGCGACGACGAGGCCATCGACTTCGACGACCTGGAAGGCGTGCGCGAGCGCGTGGTCGCGCAGGAATTCGCTGAAATCCTTGCGCTCGGCCGGTGCGAAAAACGCCGGGGTATTGCCATCGAACAGTGCCAGGCAGGCGCTGGCATCGTCCGGCTGGTAGGAGCGCAGCTCAGGTGTCATACGCGCCGCTGTCCCACGGCTCGAAGAACGCCATGTAGTTGCCGGGCTGCATTTCCACCGCCCACAGATCGTCCTCGTCCTCCGGCTCGCGCGCGACCAGGCCGAAGGTGGTGCCGAACTGTTCCAGCGCAAACGGTGCAACCTGCACGCGCTGATGCGCGATGGCGCCCAGATCGTGCAGGTGGGCCTGGCGGATCGCGCGGTGCTGCTGCGCATCCACCTGATCGCGCGGGCCCAGCGAATCGATCTGTGCATCCAGCAGAACGCCGTCCGCATCGAACAGGTACAGCGCGATGTACTCGCAGCCAGGCTGGTGGCGCGTGGCCGGTTCGAACGGTGTGGTCAGGATGAACTGCCGTCCATCTTCCGTGTGGCCGATGCAGTCGGCGTAATGGTCATCCGGGTCGATGGCGATGCGTTCGGGGCGTTGGCTCATGGTGGCGTCCTTGCAGGGGAGCGGCATTGAACCGCGTCTGCCCGGTTCGACTCAAGTGATTGCCGTGGGTATTGGTGTCTGAAGATGGCGAGCAAGCGACGGCAGGCGCCCGCAGACTGCGCGCCTCGCAGACACGGAGTTCCCATGATCGATCGTCATCATCGTTTTGAAGACCTGCACCGCCGCGCCGACCTGCTGGTGCTGCCCACCGTGTGGGATGCAGGCAGTGCGCGCCTGGCCGAGGAGTGCGGTGCGCAGGCGCTGGGGACTTCCAGCGCGGCCATGGCGTGGTCCTGCGGTCATGCCGATGCGTGCGTGCTGCCGGAGGCCGCGCTGCTGGAGCGCGTGCGGCAGATCCTGCGGGTGACGACGCTGCCGCTTACCGTGGATATCGAAAACGGCTACAGCGACGATCCGCAGCAGGTGGCTGCGCGCGTGCTTCGTTTGGCTGAGCTGGGCGTGGTGGGTATCAACATCGAGGATGGCGAGGGCAGCGTCGAACTGTTGGCGGCGAAGATCGCGGCGGTGCGCTGCGCACTGGCGGGGGGTCCGTTGTTCATCAATGCGCGGACCGATGTGTATCTGCGCGGCATGGCCGAGGGTACGCAGGCCGTCGCGCTGAGCGTGCAGCGCCTGCAGACTTATGCGCGGGCCGGTGCCGATGGGGGATTCGTGCCGGGGCTGCAGGTGTTGGCCGAGGTTGCGGCGGTTGCTGCGCAGGTGGCGCTGCCGTTGAACCTGATGGCGTTGCCAGGGTTGGCCGCCGCCGACCTGCTGCGCCAGGCAGGCGTGCGCCGCTTGAGTGCCGGGCCGGCGCTGTTCCTGCAGGCCTGGGCGGCCACGGAAGCGGCGACGCGTGCGTTCCTGCAGGGTGGGGTGCCGATGCTGGGGGATGCAGCGTCTTATCCGGAGGTTGATCGGCGCTTTGCGGTCACTGACGGGCGCCGGGCTCAATAGCGACCGGTGTGGCGATGTCATGCCAGGACGAACAGCGGCCGCATCGATGTCAGTTCCAGATCACGGTGGTTCCATCCGGGCAATTCAACTGCATCGCTTCCGGGCCAGAGTAGCCGCTGTCACTCACATCTACGGTAAGTGATATCCCGCCAGAAAACTGCGCCACCATTGTCTTGTGATCGAATCGATAGTCCACTAGACGCAGTCTCCGTGGAGGCTGCGCAAGGGGCTCCGCAATGCCAGCGCAATGAAGCCTGGCAGCGTTGTAGATATGCAGCTCCCAGCCGTCAAGCGTCCTGATCGTGGTGATGCCGTCTCCCGTTTCAAGCATCACCTCTTTCCCAATCAAGGGCCGCAGTACCGCCATGTGATGTTCAACCATGTTCCTGCCCATGTGATTGGAGAGTGGGACGTTGAACGAGGTGGCGCTGTGCCGGACTATGGGGCCGGTTGGGTCAATCCGGTTGCCGTCCCCGAAGACCGCGCAGTCTTCCGGTGCGACGGGGTCACTCGTCGGTAGCGCTGAGTCCCAATGCGGGTGGGAATGTCGGGGGAACAAAGAGCACATGCCTGGCATGTGCTTCTTCTTTCATGCCGCGTCGGTAATTCATTGCCACCTCAGCGCTTGACCAGTTCCACGCGGCGATTCAAGCGACGTCCTTCCTCGGTTGAATTTTCCGCAACCGGCTGACTCTGGCCGAAGCCCTTGGTGGTGAGTCGATCGGCTGCGATTCCGGCGCCGACAAGGCGATCGCGCACAGACCCTGCTCGCGCTTGCGAGAGTGTCTGGTTGTGCGATGGGCTGCCGCTGTCGTCGGTGTGTCCCTCCACCGAAAGGCGAAGATGTTCATCGGCCTTCAGCAGCTGGGTGACCTGCAGGATCTGCGGCTCCGAGTCAGGCAGGATCTCGGCGGCGTCGGTGGCGAAATTCACCTGGATGGAAACTTTGCCACTGCTGTCCAGTGCCTGTTTCAGGGTGTCGGCTTCAATGACCTTGGCCGTTATCTGCACCGGTTTGGTTTCCGCGATGAGCAGTCCGCCGGAATTTCCACTGGAGCCCAGGTGAATCCAGATATCCCGATCATCACGGTGGATGACGTAGGTTTCTGCCGGCTCGTTGTAGATATCGCCGATGCCGCCGACATAGTTGATTCCAGCCTTGCTGCTGCCGATGTCACCCGATGCATCTGCGGGAACGGTGCCGGAGAAAATGCGTTTGCCACCCAGTGTCTCTACCAGGCTCTGCACATTGCGACTGAGCTCAAGTTGGGAATAAGGGTGGTCGCTGCTGCTCTGCAGGACCGACGAATGGACCTTGCCTTCAATCCACTGCACGCGATCACCGGTCCAGAACGGTACGCGATCAAACGCGCTGTCCACCACATCCTGACTGGCGTAGCCCTGCGGCAGCCCGAGATAGGGGAAGCTGCCCAGCGGTGCCTGGGATACCGGCAGGTCGGCAACAGTGAAGGGGCGGGCCTTCTGGTTTTCCTCGGCAGTCGCCGCAGATTGAGCGGAGGATTTCGCACTGGCGCTGGTCGGAGCGACCGGTGAGGCGCCGCCTTCGGTGGGCGTTTCGGCGGAGCGCTTGCAGGCGCCCAGCGTCAGAATCAGGCTCGCGGCCAACAGGCTTACGCGCGCTGCGGAAAACTTCGATCCGTGCTTCTGCATCATGAACGCACCTGCCTCATCAGTTCGTTGCAGACATCGCTGGTGGGCTTGTACTGGCCCTTCTTCCAGGCATCGGTGATTTTCACCCGCGCCTGCGCTTCGGCAGCGTCATAGGCCTGGTCGAAGTCTGCCTCTGTGCCAAAGATGGTTCTCACCTGTGCCTTGTGCCTGGCGCGCAGCGTTGCGGTCTGTTCGGCTGTCGCGCCGCACGCCAGCGCATTGCCGGTATGTGTGCCTCCCACTGTTCCGTATTGCGCCGCGGCGCCGCCTTGTGCGAATACGGGGCCGCTGCCGATCAGCAAGGCAGCGGTGATCACGAGCTTTGTCATGGAGTACTGCATGTAGATGGTCCTCATCCGGCCCGGTAGCGGGCATCAATCCCTGTGCTGCGAGCATAGCAACAGGCAATGCCAGTCAGGATGGCGCTGCATCGGGCGGCCCTGTGGGCGGCCCCAAGGTGAACAGGCTAAGGATGACGAACAGCCGCAAGGGGCAGCGTCTGGCCAACCCGGCGGCCCTTGAGAGTGGTGCCAAGGGCGTCTGCTCCACGCATGGCGTGGATCTACGGATCTGTCTGGGCGAGCAAGCCCCTCTGTTGAGGGGCTACCCCGACAGGGGCGGGGAGAGGCAGGCAAAGGGAGGGGCCCATTCGTTGCGTAGCAACGCATGGGGCGAAGCGCGCGCAGCGCACTTCGCTTCCCGCGCCAGATAAATGAAAAAGGCTGCCCAGAGGCTCGCTCTCTCACCGCTTGGTAGGAGCGGGAGTGGCCAGCGACTGCTCCACGCATGGCGTGGATCTACGGATCTGTCCGGGCGAGCAAGCCCCTCTGTTGAGGGGCTGCCCCGACAGGGGCGGGGAGAGGCCGGCGAAGGGAGGGGCCCATTCGTTGCGTAGAAACGCATGGGGCGAAGCGCGCGCAGCGCACTTCGCTTCCCGCGCCAGATAAATGAAAAAGGCTGCCCAGAGGGCAGCCTTTTTCATTTATCTGGCGGAGAGAGGGGGATTCGAACCCCCGAAGCGCGGTTTAGACGCTTACACACTTTCCAGGCGTGCTCCTTCAACCACTCGGACACCTCTCCGGATTCCCTGCCATCGGCAAACGCCTCAGCAGGGGCGCAGATTCTAGCGGGCGCCGCGCCCGGACACAAGCACCGTGTTTCAGGGGGAGGGGGCTGGACAGGCATGGCACAATGGAACATCCGATGGAAGACGGTGGCCTGATGTCCTATCTCGTGCTTGCCCGCAAGTGGCGTCCGAAGCGTTTTGCCGAGCTGGTGGGCCAGGAACACGTGGTCCGTGCGCTCAGCAATGCGCTGGACAGTGGCCGGGTCCACCATGCGTTCCTGTTCACCGGTACCCGCGGCGTGGGCAAGACCACCATCGCGCGTATCTTCGCCAAGTCGCTGAACTGCGAGCAGGGCACCAGCGCCGACCCCTGTGGCCAGTGCGCAGCCTGCCTGGACATCGACGCCGGCCGCTACATCGACCTGCTGGAAATCGACGCCGCGTCCAACACCGGCGTGGATGACGTGCGCGAGGTGATCGAGAACGCCCAGTACATGCCCTCGCGCGGCAAGTACAAGGTCTACCTGATCGACGAAGTGCACATGCTGTCCAAGGCGGCCTTCAATGCGCTGCTGAAGACACTGGAAGAGCCGCCGGAGCATGTGAAGTTCCTGCTGGCCACCACCGACCCGCAGAAGCTGCCGGTCACCGTGCTCAGCCGCTGCCTGCAGTTCAACCTGAAGCGGCTGGACGAGGACCAGATCCAGGGCCAGATGACCCGCATCCTGGCCGCCGAGGAGATCGAGTCCGACCCCAGCGCCATCGTGCAGCTGTCCAAGGCCGCCGATGGCAGCCTGCGTGACGGCCTGTCGCTGCTCGACCAGGCCATTGCCTATGCCGGTGGTGCCCTGCGCGACGACGTGGTGCGCACCATGCTGGGCACCGTGGACCGTACCCAGGTGGCGGCCATGCTGGATGCCCTGGCCGATGGCGAGGGCACGCGCCTGCTGCAGGTGGTGGCGGCGCTGGCCGAGTTTTCGCCCGACTGGAGCGGCGTGCTCGAAGCGCTGGCCGAGGGCCTGCACCGTATCCAGGTGCAGCAGCTGGTACCGGGTGCGGCTGCCGCCGCCGAAGGTCTGGACGTGGCCGCCTTCGCCGCCCGCCTGCGCCCGGAAGTGGTGCAGCTGTGGTACCAGATGGCGCTCAATGGCCGCCGCGACCTGCCGCTGGCGCCGAGCCCGCGCGCAGGCTTTGAAATGGCCGTGCTGCGCATGCTGGCCTTCCGCCCGGCGGCCGCGGTGCCGCCGGTCCCGCGCGCGGTGGAGCCGGCCGCAGGCGCTGCCCCGGCCGGCAATGCGCCGACCGGCGGTGTTGCCGGCAGCGGCCACGAGGCCGCTCCGGCCGCCGCTGCCTCGGCCCAGAGCCAGGCCCCGGCAACGCCGGAGGGTGTGAGCGCCGCAGCGCATACGCCGTCGCCGCAGCCCGAGCCGCCGCCGCGCGAACCTGAGCCTGAACCAGAACCGGAACCCACCCCCGAACCTGAACCGGTGCCGGTGGAAGAGCCCGAAACCCCCACGCCGGTGAAGGCTGAAGTTTCCGCGCCGTCGGCCGAAGCCAGCGACGATCTGCCGCCGTGGGCCACCGAGGAGGCCGAAGCCGCTCACGCCCGTGATGCGTCGCTGGCTGCCGCGCACGCCACCCCGGATGCGGCCATGGTCGCCCCCTGGCACGAGCCGCCGGCACCCGCACAGCCCCACGAGGTTGCCCAGGAGCGCCCGTTCCAGCCGGAAGGCATTGCCATTGCCCCCGCGCCTGTGGCCGCCGACCGTGGCCCGCAGGAGGCCGTCAGCGACCTGGCCAGTGCCGAGGACTGGCTGGACCTGGTGGCCAGCAGCGGTCTGAACGGCCCGTCGCGCCAGTTGGCTGCCAATGCCGCGTTCATCAGCTGCCAGCAGGGCACCTTGAAACTGGGTCTTTCGCCCGGATTTGAATACCTGCGTTCCGAGCGCGCGCTGGCGGCGCTGGGCGAGGTGCTGGAAAAGGCCCTGGGCCAGGCGCTGCGGATCGTGGTCGAGACCGTGGAAACCGAACACGTGCCGGCCGAGACCCTGCACCAGCGTGCCGATCGCCAGCGTGGCGAGCGCCAGCAGGCCGCCGAGGCCACCTTCATGGACGATCCGGAAGTCCAGCTGCTGATCCAGCAGCACGGCGCCCGGGTCGTTTCCGATTCCATCCGTACTTTTGACGAGTAAGACGACATGCGCGGGAACATCGCCCAACTGATGCAGCAGGCCCAGAAGATGCAGGAAAACCTGCAGAAGGCCCAGGAAGAAATCGCCAAGATCGAAGTGACCGGCAGCGCCGGTGGCGGCATGGTCAGCGTCACCCTTACCGGTGCGAAGGAATGCCGCAAGGTGCGCATCGATCCGTCGCTGACCAGCGATCCGGAGATGCTGGAAGACCTGATCGCGGCCGCGTTCAACGATGCCTCCAACAAGATCGACGCCGAATCGAAGTCGAAGATGGGCTCGGCGACGGCCGGCATGCAGCTGCCGCCGGGCATGAAGCTGCCGTTCTGATACCCGTAGCGTCGAGCTTGCTCGACGGGTTCTCCCGTAGAGTCGAGCTTGCTGGACTGGTTCTTCCGTAGAGTCGAGCTTGCTCGACTGCATGCATGAATCAGTCGAGCTTGCTCGACTGCATGCATGAATCAGTCGAGCAAGCTCGACTCTACCAAGCCCTTCAGTCGAGCAAGCTCGACTCTACCAAGCCCT